>DQHT01000103.1:30099-30292 GCA_003531115.1 Bacteroidota bacterium
AGGTATTTATCCATGTTAAAATGTTAACTGTTTGAGACCTTGAAAAATATCGGGAAAAAAATCTAAAAAAACACCCAAATTTTGAGTGCCTTTGTATTTAGAGCGATTTATTGTACATTACAAATTATCAAGAAACTGATTCACATTTTTCTCAATCCTGTTTAATACATTGCTGGTGTCGGCCCGATGAAAA
>DQHT01000105.1 GCA_003531115.1 Bacteroidota bacterium
GGGTCGCTGGTTCGAATCCAGTCACTCCGACAATTGAAACGACAAAGCCTTCAGAGGAATCTGGGGGCTTTGAAGTTTTCAGTGTTCAGTGTTCAGTTTTCAGTGGGTTTCGGATTTTAAGGGGATTGTATTATAAATCAATGATTGCTCTATAAATAGTCACCAGTATCAAAGCGAAGACGCTTACCCCAAGACTAACAAGTAGTAGACTATAAAATAGAAATGCCCCGGCGATATAATATTCATCGTCGAAATGGTTTTGCAGAGCGGATTTTACCTTGGCTGAACTTCTGTATCGAATCCAGAGGTAGATCCAACCGACAGGAATGAAAAGGAGTTCAACCATTGTGTTTAGCCTTTAATTCCGTGAATTTCCGTTTTCAAAACAGGCAAATCCTTGATTATGATCCGCCAAAGTGTCGTCGGGTCTATTGAGTCATATGCATGAACGATCATATTTCTTAGGCCAATAATATGTCTGGCACTGCTGATTTGAATTGTCGGATCCAGAAGCGTCATTTTTCTAACAGCTTCGCCAATAATTTCTAAATCCCTCTCCACGGTTCTGATTGCCATGAAATTGGAGCTGAATTTTGTATAGTCTTTGGAATGAATCTCAACCACGTTTTCCAATTCGCTAATCACGGACTCTATATCGAGGATATATTTTAATACCTCCTTACGCGGCATACAGTTCGACTTTCGTTTTGTCAAGTTCCTGTTTGAAAATCGGGTTTTTGATAACCGGATAAGATACGAGATCAATTTGGCGGTTGTACAACGCTTCCAGTGCGTCTTTAAGGCCAAAATACGCATCCCCTTGCTCAAGTGGAGTCAGGTTTTCGGTAAATATTACTGCAAAATCTAAATCGCTGTTTGCCTGAAAATCATTCCTGACGGCAGAGCCAAAAAGAAACAACTTAGCTACAAAATGCGTTTGACAAATTGATCTTAGTTCACGCTTATTATGTTCAAGCAGATTAATCATAACTCAAATATAAGAAAACAGATTGTCACGATAGTTGGATTCATCCCATCCCCGTAATTTTATTCAGGCATTTTGGGGTGCTTATGCGGCTTTTTATTCTATCTTGTTGTCTGCTTAGTTTATACTCCTTGCAACGCAATCTTAATAAGCCAAAATGGGATCAGAACATCGCTCCGTATCAAAATACCCCCTGCTGGCTTCGTTTCGTGGATTTTTCCTGGCTTGTTCCGTAATCCTTTTCCTGAACGCCTGCGAAAAGGAGAAGAAATTTCCCGAAGGCAAGGTGCCGGGTAAGCTGGTTTTGGTGTGCGACGACTGGAATGTCGACAATTGGTATTCCTATCTGGACTCTTTTGAAAAGTATGATATGGCCCTGACCTTTTATGTGAGTCATTTTCATACCATGAGTCCGGAACAAAAGGCTAAACTGCTAGACCTGCAAGACAGAGGGCATGAAATAGCCTACCATACCCTCCATCATATTCCATGGAATACGAACTATACCCAAAAGGAGATCGATGATTACCTGAGAGTGGAAATTGACTCAGGCGTGGCCCTGCTCAGAAACGAGGGTTTATTGATAAACTGCTTTTCCTTTCCAGGGGAAGTCTACGATTCGGCTATATTTCAACACCTTAAAGATCGCTTTGCGCATGTTCGTACCAGTCATTTTGGGTACTTTGAGTATTGGAAACGCAGAAGGGAATTTTCGCTGATGCCGGATAAGGATCAGCCTTTCCGGAGCTATGCACTCGATAATGCCTCCTTATTTGCCAGCGATGGAAACGGAGAAATGATTCTTGCCGACCTGAGAGCAGGCACAAATGTGGCCTTGCTCTTTCATTCGCTGACGTATGAAAAGCAGCCGTACACGACAAATCCGGCTGACTTTTTTGGGTTGATAAAGGAGGTGCATGATGCCGGGATTCCGTTTAGCACGGTATCGGGGTTTTATCGATGAAGAGATGTGGCATTGATCCCTCGAGTTGAAATGTTCTAAAAAACTATTATCCTTTCATCACGCCAACTCATACCCAATCCCCCTTTTCATTTAAAGCAGGTCAACTGAGAAATTTGGGGTCCAAGCTTGAGGAGACCTAGTGTTTTGTACTATTAAGATCACTTTTTTATAAAATTTGTGAGATCTTCATTGAGTGCTGTTGCAAGTTTTTCCAGAAGTAAAATTGTTGGATTATAAGTGCCATTCTCAATTCTTTGAACCGTGCTTTTGGCGACGTCTGCATTATCTGCTAATTCTTGCTGACTTATTCCTTTACTGTCACGAATTTTTCGGAGCCTTAACCCTAGAGAATTCAGTAATTCGTTCCGCTGCACTGGCATAAGAACAAACCAAGAGATTCAAATTTTTCAAAATGGTAGCATATATGCTGCTAAATTTTTATGTTTGAAATACAATAAGTAAAAAAACAACCTATGAAAAAATTATTCACCATTATTATTTGCGTGTGTTTCGCATCACAAGCCAGATCACAGTATGTTGATTATGAACACCCTACTTATCCCATTGATTCATTTACATTTTATGATTCTGGATATTACCAGACCTACGACACCTTTGTTGAGTATCAGAATACCGTTCCACAAATGATTTCTTTTGCTAAAGCTTTTTACAACAGCGGACCAATTATTTATATGAAGTTAGACGAACAAGACTATTCATCGTGTCACTTCAAAGTGATTGACTCTTCTGGAAGTTCTTCATCGTTGGTTCTAAGTAATTATGAGTTAATAATTAGTGGACTACCCAAAGACAAGCCTTATCTTGTTTATGTAATTAATGAAGTGGGTGATACTATACCAATTCATTCGTTCAGAACCAATCGAAATATCGACCCTGATGTTTTGGAAACTTCTCGGTCATTATTTGATTCTATGCGTGTTTGGGTAAACAATGACACGAATCAACTAAGTACATACATTAGGAATCTTGTTGGCGTTCATAATTTAGAAAAAATATCGCTACTTCAACAATTCTATATGGATAGTCTTAGCCTGATACCGGATATATACATCACCGGCTACTTAATCCCAGACTATACGATTTTCAATAAAAAGCCGACTTGCAACTGCAAAATGGCAATGACGGCTACAAATAAATTCGCAACTTCTCCAGGAATACTTGTGGATGGTTCCATATGGGGAGAAGAGACAACCGAAACGGCTAAGACAGATAAAGGAGTCTGGCAGGATCTATTATGGGCCAATGTTGCAGCTCAAGGACCAAGTAAAATGGCAAAAGTAGATTTCAAAGGTCAAGGAGGTACAACCGATCAAAAATATCCTTTCGTTGCTCAAACCAATGGCGGTTCTCCCTATTATGCTCAAAGAATTATCGGTTACTTCTGTACCGATAATAACGAATATTCTTCTGATTGTGGATGTACGAGAACTATTAACGTAAAGTACTTGTATCAAAGTAAGATGACGGCCCACGCCTCAACAAGTTGGTGTGCAACATGTTTAGGTAGATATGCAACTTCTCAAGTTGATGACCTTGCTTACGTAACAGCTTATAATGATCAAACAGAAGTAATGACCTATATTGATGGCGAAGCTCGTCAGGCGTATGCAAAAAATAAGGAAAACATCAATAAAGAATTTGTGCTTGAATTTCTAGATGCACAATTCGATTTTGGTGTTCCTTTAGCGATTTCACTCGGTTTGACATCGGCTACAGGATTCCCGGTTATTACCCCTGGATTAATTGATTCTATGAAATCGTATCTTCAGGCTTTGGTTAATTTGCCCCCGCCATACTTAAGCACAGATGAGGCGAATGGTTTGATTTATTTTAATTCGATCAACGGTCAAACCAACTTTTCAATAGAACCAGGTGCGGCATTGGTTGTTACCATGGGTTCATATCATAAGTCATATTTCACTGGAAAGGGCCAATGGGAGTCAAATACAACTATTGCAAGCGATTTTATGCTTTCCCTTCGCCACAAAGGTGGTTGGAATGGCCCAGAAGAAGATTGCTGTGGCCCTAATTTAGGTTCTTGGGTGTTAAGTACACAACAGGGGAAGGCACCAAGTTCTTATGCTCAACTACAAGGTTTGGTCTCTGACCATTTGGGAGCTATAATCGGGTGGTGGTCCAGTCCGAATATTGGAATAGATTATGGGACACTTGTTGGAGATCCAGGTTGGAGGTGTTATACTGAAGTTCAAGGCTTGATAGCTCCAGTTAATAAAGACCTGGATGTAAAAATTGCAGAATCCAAATTGTTTGTTCAACTTTTGGACTCTGGGGAATTAAAAGAGCTCGAAGGTGAAAGTTTTGAAATAGTGGATATTACGGGAAAACTACTCACCTCTGGAAAGGTAGGTGTAAAGGGATATCTAACCGATTTATATTTGGGCTTTCCAACTTTGATAATACTTAGGGTATATACCGATGGAACAGTATATAACAAAAAGCTAGGTCTTTATTATTCCCCACACTAGGGAATAGTCTGAAAGGTTATTTGGGAGATTATTACGAACCAAAAGGAATCGTGATAATCTCCCTTAACTTTATTTGGAAAATTCATTTGACCTGGTTATACTTAAATTTCAATAATTATGAACAAACTCTACTTAATAGCCTTGATAATCTTTTGGAGCTCTGGATGCAGGTGCAACAAGTCTTGTGATTTTCCGGACCCATGTGCTGATTGCAAGGGAGATTATATTTGTATTGAAAATCGATGCGAATGTCCGCCTGGATTTGTGGATATCGGTATCCGGTGTATTAAGGAAGAAAAGGGGGTCTTAAAGGCATCACTGAAAGGTACTCCGATTGCATGCATGGAAGATGCCATTCTTGACTTCAATCCATCTGAAACGGATCAAAATGGATGGAGTGATATGACAATCTATTACACGACGCAGAATGCTGGGTATCATGCAATGGGAGGTCCTAATTTCTCAGCAACGTATAATATTGGACCAAATGCCGACACCATAAAAGATGACTATTTCGAAGTATTCGCGTTTGGTTGTGACAGTATTTCAAGTACAGGACCAAGTGCCAGATTTTTGGGTATTTATTATAAGGATCTAAATGTTTTTGAAGCGAATTTTATTCGCTGGAAGTCACATCCTCTCGTGCCAGTAGATACGTTTACATTAATATTTAAATGATTTCAACTGGAACGTGGACACTTCGACTACGCGTGGAGTGCCTGCACCTCACATGCGTTCGGGTGGAGATTCGTTTGCTCCGCTCAGTGTGACGGAGTTGTAGGCTTGAGGAAAGCCGTAAATCATAAATCACAAATCATAAATCAAAAATTGTTGTACCAACAACCATCAGTTAGCTACCACCGCCTCCAGTAAATTCGTAAATTCCCCGCATGATTCCTGAAAGACTGAGAAAAAACTTTGAGCCCGCCTTATTGGAGCTCCTCGATAAAGATGCTGTGGTTATTGATATCGATAAAGGAGAAGTGATGCTGGACCAGGGCGCCTTTATTACGCATATTCCTATCGTTATCGACGGCCGTTTAAAGGTGAGCCAGCTGGATGGAGATGGCAATGAGCTTTTCCTCTATTTTGTTGAACCCCTCGAATCCTGCGTGATGACCTATACCTGTTCGGAAGGGGAAGCCCGCTCCAAGATCAGGGCCATTGCTGAAATGGATTCTCAGGTCCTGCTGATTCCAAAGGAAAAGCTCGAGGTGCTTATGGGATTTCGAAGCTGGAGAAATTTTGTAATGAATGCCTACCGCGACCGTTTTGTGGAATTGATCGATGCCCTGAACAGCATTGCGTTCACTCAGCTGGACGAACGCCTGATCAAATACCTGAAAGAAAAATCAGCGGGTAAAAAAGAGATTTCCATCACCCACCAGGAAATTGCGGAAGATTTAAATTCATCGCGGGAAGTGATCTCACGCCTGTTGAAACATCTGGAAACCCAGGGAAAAGTTATTTTAGGGAGGAACAGAATACAGCTGCAGGTTAGGGGAAAGTGATATAGGTCACTTTAATCCAGATCATGAACCATGAACTTTGAAAGATCAAATCTCAAAAATCATGAAACAGAACATGAGCCTTATTGACCGCTATGTCCGCTGGACCCTTGCGGTAGTTTTGATCGCCCTCGCAGGTGCTGGAGTTATTACCGGGGTTTGGATGTGGGTAGCCGGTATCCTGGCCCTGATCTTTTTAGTAACCGGTTGGGTACAATTTTGTCCCCTATATTACCCGTTTGGTATTACTACACTTAAAAAAACAGGGAAGTGAACAAAGAAGCATGGAAATGGATCGGCGCACTGTCGCTCGGGGCTTTGGCCGGTTATGCCTATTATTATTTTGTAGGTTGTGACGGGGGTTGTATGATCTCTTCCAGTCCGGTGAACAGCACCCTATATGGAATGGGCATGGGCGGCTTATTCAGGTGGAGCGGACTAAAGTCTTAATTTAAAGGCACTTTGGTGTCTTTGTTTCAATATTGGTTCCTGATTTTATGCACCAGGAAGTAAAAATTTATTTCTATTGTGTAACTTTGCGGGCATTTAACGAAATTTTAAAAGAATAGAATTTCGTTTTAGTAACTTAGTAAGGGAATATGAACCTCTCCCTGGCAGGAAAATACTGATCCTTCCTGCCGGAAACAAAGATGAACCAAAGATTTGGGTATCTGCTAAAAAGCCTGGCAGTAGGGGTACTTCTGCTCTTTTCCATAGATAGCTATGGACAATGCAGCGGTGTGTCCGCTTCGTTCAATGTAAATGCAACGGGTTGTGGCATTCCGAGAAATTATACGTTCACCAATAATTCTACGGGATCTTATTCATCAAGTGCCACCTATATCTGGCGCAATGGTTCCACGGATGTAGATACTACAACAGGAACCGGATCCAGCCCAACAGTCACCATTACTGCTCCGGGTAATGATACCATCTGGTTGGTGGCTATCGACTCCAACGGGTGTCGGGATTCGACTTTTCAAATACTCAATACCACCACTACTGCTAACGCCGTATATGACCCTTCTACGGGCACCTACAACTATTCGCCTTTGTGGGAGAATTGTATCCTTTTTCTCACTTCGCCTGACTCCTTCCGCATCTATATGCAGGCCAATGGAACACTGTCGAATTACACGGTTATTTGGGGAGATGGAAATCAGGACACAGGAACGACCCTGAATGCCTTCACTGACCTTACCCACCTCTATCTGAATCTGGGAACGTACACGGTACAGATCGTCTCCCAAAATGGTTCTTGTTTCGACACGATCCAGGGCAGCGTAGTGAACGAGCGGATACCAACAGCCGGTATTGTCGGGCCTCCTGCAGGAGGAAACGTAGGCTGTGCCCCCCATACAGTTCGCTTTATAAATAATTCGACCAATGTTTCTTCCAGTACGGTTTTTCGTTGGGATTTTGGCGACGGGACTATCCTTACTCTCCCTTATACCACTGCTCAGGATACGATCTACCATACTTATACAGCAGGCTTATGTAACGGGGTTGTCTCGGTGCAGGCGATAAATCCCTGCGGAAGTTCCACGGCAACATGGACGCCGATCTATGTGAATGACCGGGATGATGCAAGCTGGACCATGAATACGGTCAATTGTAATCCATCGCTTCCCTTTACCTTTTTTAATACATCCACCAATAATTATTGTACGCCAACAACAAGGCTCTTTTATTGGGATTTCGGGGATGGTACGAATACGGGCTGGATCAACACGACAACCCCGCAAAACCATATTTTCCCGCGTCCGGGACGTTATACCGTTACTTTATACGATAGCAATCTTTGTGGTATAGATTCCTTTTCCCAGGTTGTCATCATCGACTTTGTTCCTGACGCCGGATTTATTTACAGCAATCCCAATGGATGCAGTCCCGTGGTTGTTACGGTGATAGATACTACGGCCGGATTGAGCAATGTGCGCATATGGAATTTCGGCAATGGGGTTACTTCATCGGATAGTCTGGATACGGCCTATTATACCACTCCCGGTACCTATAACCTGAGTTTAAGTGTGGTAAACAGTTGCGGATCAGACGTAGCAAACCTGACGGTCACGGTTTGGGCACCACCGGATGCTGCCTTTGCTTCCATCAGCAGTGGATGTTCACCATTGGATGTCACATTTACAAACACGAGTACCTATTTTAATGACTCCACCGTGACCTGGGAATGGGATTTTGGAGACGGGACCGACACAACCATTCAGCACCCCCCACCCAAAACCTACACGACACCGGGAACCTATACCGTTTGGCTTTATGTGTACGATACCTGCGGGGTAGATTCTTTTAGCCGGACCTTTACGGTTCACCCCAAGCCTGACGCTGATTTTAGCGCTGATACAGTTTGTTTCGGGAATCCGACAAGTTTCACCAATGGATCAACGGTTTTGTCCGGAACGATTAACCAGTTTAGCTGGAGATTTGGTAATCCTTCGCAGGGAACGTCTTCGCTAAGTGACCCGACTTTTACGTTCAATACCGCAGATACCTTTCTGGTGCAATTGATCGCGGAAACGGATAATTCATGTCTGGATACGCTGGAAAAGGAAGTTATTGTTCTTTCAAATCCGATTGTTTCCTGGGCAGTTTCACCCAATGATACGGTGTGTATCGGTGACGCGCAATCCTTTGATGGCACCGCGAATGCCGTGTCGGGGACTATCTCTTCCTATTTCTGGGATTTTGGGAATGGAGAGACTTCCTCACAAGAAGATACCGTTTTGACTTATGGAGTTGCCGGAAATTATTCGGTCGATTTTATCGTCAGCAACAGTTTCGGTTGTATGGATACAGCAACGGGAAACATCGTAGTTCTTCCTTTGCCAACAGTAGCTTTTTCGGCTGATACAGCTTGTGTTGGGTCCGTTACCCAATTTCAGGATAACTCAACGGTCAATCCGGGTAGCATTGCCTCGCGGCGTTGGGATCTGAATGCCGATGATATCTTTGATAGTACTTCAGTCAATCCTACCCGTGTATACATCACACTTGGCAGTCGTTGGGTAAAACTCGAAGTGACCTCCGATTTTGGCTGCGTGAACCTGGATAGCAATCTGATTACCGTTCATCCACTCCCGGTTCCTTCCATAAGTGTAGATTCTTCGGTCATTTGTATGGGCGATTCGATCACACTGACGAATAGCTCCACCAATGCCGTTTCTTATACCTATGATTTTGGTGATGGAAGCTCCTTAAGTACTTCATCATCCGCCCCGATCAGGCATGCTTATTCGGATTCAGGAGCCTATGTGATTCGCGTTTATGCGTACTCTGACAGAGGCTGTGTGGATTCAGGCGATGTAACGGTAACCGTCAGACCAACGCCGCTTGCTCATTTTACAGTGAATCAACAAATAGCCTGCGCTCCGTTTACATTCATTTTTACCAATAGCTCACTACGAAGTACCGATTACCTGTGGTTTAGCGATGGAAATTTTGCGTCGACTGCTACCAATCGCCCGGATACGCTGATCTCACTCGACAGTCAGACTTTTACCATAAGTCTGGTAGCTTTTAATAGCGGGTACAGCTGCCCCTACGATACATTCGAATTGAATCTGGGTACCTCGCGTAACCCAATCGCTGATTTTGTAACCAACCCCGACTCAGGTTGTGGTCCGCTAACGGTCGCTTTTGGCAATACCAGCCAGTTCGCTTCCAGCTTTTTCTGGGATTTCCGCAACGGGGAAACAAGCTCGTCCCAAGATACAAGTATGAGCTTTGATGCGGCCCTTTTCAACGACAGCACCTACACCATAAAACTGTACGCCTATAATTGGCAGGGTTGTCCGGATAGTACAGAACAGGATATCGTTGTGCATCCAAACCCGGATGTAACATTTACCCAAAGCAATACGGATAGCTGCGGGTCGTTGACGGTTTCATTTACCAATACTTCCACCCATTACCCGGGAGGATCGATCGCCGACATGACTTTTAACTGGACCTTTAGTAATGGTTCAAGTTCAACTGCTCAAGATACTGTCATTCAGTTTTTAGCAGATAATATTAATGATGAAATTTATACGGTTCAGTTAATCGGATTAAACCGTTATGGATGTCCGGATACGGCTACGAGTACCGTTCGGGTTTATCCCAATCCAGTGGCACAGTTTACCATGAGCCAGGCAGACAGCTGCGGACCCATGGGAGTGAGTTTTACCAATACCTCCTTCCCGAATGATACCGGGACTATTGCCGACATGACCTTCAGCTGGAATNNATACCAGTGCTATTGGCGATATGACCTTCCAATGGGATTTTGGAAATGGAATCACCTCGACCGCTCAGGATACATCGGTAAGTTTTATAGCCGCCGGCACCAGTGATACGGTTTATACCGTTCGTCTTATTGCCTTCAGCGAACATGGTTGTGCCGACACTTTTACAAGCACCGTGCGTGTGCACCCCGGACCGGTTGCCTCGTTTGGGGTCAATCAAGCCATTGCCTGTGCGCCATTCAATTTCGAATTCACCAATAATTCTATCAACTCCACCAATTTTTACTGGGCAGTTGACGGGGTCTACGGATACAATCAAACGACACGTCCTGACACCCTGATCAGTTCAGACACGCAATCGGTATTGATCAGTTTGGTAGCTGAAACATCTTTCGGTTGCCCGAATGATACAGCCGACATGGTCATCGGCACCTCACGCAACCCGATCGCCGATTTTGTAACGAACCCGGATTCAGGTTGTGGTCCGCTAACGGTCGCTTTTGGCAATACCAGCCAGTTTGCTTCCAGCTTTTTCTGGGATTTCCGCAACGGGGAAACAAGCTCGTCCCAAGATACCAGCATGAGCTTTGATGCGGCCCTTTTCAACGATAGTACCTACACCATAAAACTGTACGCCTATAACTGGCAGGGTTGTCCGGATAGTACGGAGCGGGATATCGTTGTGCATCCAAACCCGGATGTAACATTTACCCAAAGCAATACCGACAGTTGCGGACCATTGACGGTTTCATTTACCAATACTTCCACCCATTACCCGGGAGGATCCATCGCCGACATGACTTTTAACTGGACCTTTAGTAATGGTTCAAGTTCCACTGCTCAGGACACTGTCATTCAGTTTTTAGCAGATAATATTAATGATGAAATTTATACGGTTCAGTTAATCGGATTAAACCGATATGGATGTCCGGATACGGCTACGAGTACCGTTCGGGTTTATCCCAATCCAGTGGCACAGTTTACCATGAGCCAGGCCGACAGCTGCGGACCAATGGGGGTGAGTTTTACCAATACCTCCTTCCCGAATGATACCGGGACTATTGCCGACATGACCTTCAGCTGGAATCTGGGGAATGGGGCAACAGGCAGCACCACCCATATTTCCACGAGCTACGGTGCTTCCTTGATCCAGGACTCTGTTTACACCATCCAATTGATCGCGTTTAGCGAACACGGTTGTCCGGATACTGCTACCAACACGGTTCGCGTCTATCCAAAACCAACAGCCCAATACACCCAGAGCGATACCAGCGGCTGCGGGCCTTTGGTAGTGACATTTGGCAATACATCGATTCCCTATGATACCAGTGCTATTGGCGATATGACATTCCAATGGGATTTTGGAAATGGAATCACCTCGACGAGCCAGGATGAAAGTGTAAGTTTTGTCGCAGCATCCATCAATGATACGGTGTATACGGTTCGGCTGATCGCCTTTAGTGAACATGGCTGTGCCGATACGGTTACCAGTACCGTGCGTGTCCATCCAAAACCAACAGTTTCCTTAACGAAAGACGACAGCATCGGGTGCGATCCGGTAAGCGTGAATTTTACCGGCTCCGGAGTGAATGTAACGGTCTTCCATTGGGACTTTGGAGACAGCTCTACCAGTACGCTTCAAAATCCATCGCACGACTTTCGGGCGATTCCATTTGATGATACCACGTATTTGGTAAAGTTGGTTGGCGAATCTCCTTATGGATGTTTGAGCGATACGATCACAACAACAGTGACAGTTCTGGGAGGACCCTATGCCGAATTTTATCCATCCCCGGATTCTGTTTGTGCCACAACGAGTTCCCAGATGATCAATAATTCGCTGGGGGCTACCTCTTACCTCTGGGATTTTGGAAATGGAGATACCTCAAGCGTTGTTTCACCTCAAGCCTTATTTTTGCTAAACCCGGCTGCAGATACGACCTACCATATTGTCATGGTCGCCTCGAATTTGTCCGGCTGTCGGGACACGGCTGAAGGCTATGTTGTGGTATCGCCAATACCAACAGCGGCATTCACCCTGGATACGGATACAGGATGTTCTCCGCACAGCGTTCAATTTACCGACCAGTCTTTGTTTGCTATATCCCATGCCTGGGCCTATAGCAATGGCCAGTCGGATACCGCTGATGATCCTGTCTTTAGTTTTACCAATTCCGGCATTGTAGATTCCGTTTATTTGGTCAGGCTGATCGTAACCAATTTGAGCGGCTGTACAGATACGGCAACAGACCTGGTGCGCGTCTATCCCAACCCCACGGCCGATTTTGTGGCTACTCCATCCAGCGGTTGCGGAGACTTGACTGTAAGTTTTTCAAATCAGTCAACTCCCAACGATACCGGTTCCATCTCCATCATGAGTTTTGAATGGGATCTTGGAAATGGTACAAACAGCACAGCACAGAATCCATCTACCTCTTATTTGCGCTCCCAAATTCAGGACAGTGTTTACACCATCACCCTGATAGGAAGTAGTGAACATGGTTGCCGGGATACCACCAGCAATACGGTTCGTGTTTTCCCACAACCCCTTGCTCAATTTAGTCAGAGTGATACCAGCGATTGTGGTCCGCTGACGGTTTCATTCCAAAATACCTCAATACCATTTGACACAGGCAGCATAGCCGACATGAATTTCCAGTGGGATTTTGGAAATGGGTTTGTGGGCTATGACCGGCATGATACGATCACCTTTTACCCGGCCCTCGTCAACGATACCGTTTACACTGTTCGTTTGATCGCCTTTAGCGAACATGGGTGCCGGGATACGGCCTATTCAACGGTGCGGGTGCATCCTACACCTCTGGTTGATTTCAGCCGGACTCCAACTTCGGGATGTAGTCCCCTGACCGTTGCCTTTACAAGTAACACCACCAATATCACCAGCTATTTCTGGGACTTCGGAAACGGAGATACCAGTACCCAGGCCAATCCATCGGCCATTTTTAATAATGTACTCGACATCGATACGGTATTTACCATAACCCTTTCAGGCGAGTCTTTGTATGGATGTCCGAGTGATTCGGCCACACGAACTGTTATTGTTCGCCCTGACCCGGTAGCCGCCTTCACCCAAAGTGAGGACTCTGTTTGCGGAACGACCACCATCGTGTTCAGCAATGCTTCAACAGGAGCGAATTCTTATGCATGGAATTTTGGTGACGGCAGTACAGCGGCGAATACCCATCCCCAGCATAGCTTCAGCATGAACCCGCTGGCAGACACCACCTATACGGTTCGTCTTATTGCCAGCAGCTTCCACAATTGCAGGGATACGGTACTGGGTTCGGTGACCATTTTCCCTTTCCCGACTGCCGTGATCGAAACGGATACATCCATGGGATGTAATCCACTTACGGTGAACTTCAGTCATACTTCGCTGCTCAGCACCGGCTTTGCCTGGGATTTTGGTAATGGAAATACCAGTACTTCACAAACCCCAAGTTCGGTGTTTACAAATAACACCCTTTACGATACCCTCTTTTCGGTTGAATTGCTGGTAAGTTCGGTACATGGATGTGTGGATTCCACCACGACTATGATCCGGGTGTTCCCTGACCCGACTGTGGAATTTGTGGCACAGCCTACGAGTGGATGCGGAGATTTAACGGTCAATTTTAATAATCAGTCGACTCCAAATGATACCGGTTCAATCGCGATAATGAGTTTTAACTGGGACCTTGGAAATGGCAGTACCAGCACGGCAACGCATCCATCCTCCCTTTACCTGAGGGCCTTAACTCAGGACAGCATTTACACGGTTGAACTCATCGGAACCAGCGAACACGGCTGCCGCGATACAGTGAGCCATGATGTGAGGACCTTCCCTAAACCCCTGGCCGACTTCACCCAAAGCGATACCAGCGGCTGCGGGCCTTTGACGGTCTCATTCACCAACATATCCATCCCTTACGATACCGGCTCGATCAACGACATGAGTTTCTTCTGGGATTTTGGCAACGGATTGGGATCAACAAACCGGAATGAGTCCACGGTCTACTATCCATCCCTCACCCAGGATACGGTTTATACCGTCCGGCTCATTGCCCTGAGTGAACATGGCTGTCGGGACACGATGTATTCAACTGTTCGCGTACATCCGGATCCGAATATCAGTTATACCCAAACACCTTCTTCAGGCTGTTCACCACTGACTGTTAACTTTAATGCAACAGGCTTAAATGTACAAAGCTGGCATTGGGATTTTGCCGATGGAGATACCAGCACGCAGGAAGATCCGATCGAGGTATTCCTTGGCAGACCCGATTTTGACACCACCTATGCGGTTACACTGAGTGCAGTAAGCGCATATGGATGTTTGAGCGATACCTTAACAAGCAACGTGGTCGTGCGACTCATGCCGGTTGCCTCTTTTGTGAAGAGCAACGAATCCATTTGTGGCCCGACAACGATCTTCTTCACCAACCAGAGCACAGGTGCCAATGCCTATTCCTGGAGTTTTGGAGATGGCGGAACTTCCGGAACAGCCAATCCATCGCATGCCTATTCGATGAATCCGACAGTAGACACCACTTACATAGTCAGGTTGATCGCCACGAATTTTTACAATTGCCGGGATACAACGTTTGATTCGGTATCCATCTTTCCATACCCCACGGCGGTGATCGTTACAGATACCTCGATGGGCTGTAATCCGCTGACAGTGAACTTCAGCCATAATTCGCTGCTCAGCACCGGCTTTGCCTGGGATTTTGGTAATGGAAATACCAGCACATCACAAACCCCAAGCTCCGTATTTACAAACAGCACCCTTTATGATACCCTGTATTCGGTTGAGTTGCTGGTAAGTTCAGTACATGGATGTGTGGATTCCACGACACGGACAATCCGGGTGTTCCCAGATCCAACGGTCGAATTTGTGGCCCAGCCAACAAGTGGTTGCGGAGATTTAACGGTCAATTTTAATAATCAGTCGACGCCGAATGATACCGGCTCGATCGCGATAATGAGTTTTAACTGGGACCTTGGAAATGGCAGCAGCAGCACAGCAACCCATCCATCCTCCCTTTACCTGAGGGCCTTGACTCAGGATAGCATTTATACGGTTGAACTTATCGGAACCAGCGAACACGGCTGCCGTGATTCGGTGAGCCATGATGTGAGGACCTTTCCAAAACCACTTGCCAATTTCACCCAAAGCGATACCAGTGGTTGCGGGCCTTTGACGGTGTCCTTCACCAATATTTCCATCCCGTATGATACCGGCTCGATCAACGACATGAGTTTCTTTTGGGATTTTGGCAATGGATCGGGTTCAACTAACCGGAACGAATCCATGGTCTTCTATCCATCCCTGACCCAGGATACTGTTTACACGATTCGCCTGATCGCACTGAGCGAACATGGTTGTCGGGATACGATGTTCTCAACGGTTCGGGTACATCCTGATCCGAATATCAACTTTACTCCCGATCTCACTTCCGGTTGTGGGCCTTTACCTGTTCAGTTTAGCAGTTCTGTTTTGAATGTGGGCACCTATTATTGGGATTTTGGTGATGGAGACACGAGCCATCAGGCGAATCCGCTCCACAGCTTCCAAAATCGTCCTGACCTCGATACCAGCTATACCGTGCGTTTCTGGGGGCAAAGTTCATATGGATGTTGGAGCGATACTGTTTCGCAAGTCATCATCGTGCGCCCGGATCCGGTGGCAAATTTCAGCCAGAATCTCGACTCCTTATGTGGGGGTGGACTGATCCAGTTCAGCAATAATTCAACACTTGGGTATACCTATCAGTGGGATTTTGGAGATGGTTCAGCTACTACCACAGCGGTTAATCCCCAGCATACTTTTGTTGAAGTGCCTTTTACGGACACCCAATACCCGGTTCAATTGATCGCTACTTCGGTATATGGATGCCGGGATACCCTGGTGAAACCAACTACCATTTTCCCGCTGCCTGATGCGCAAATTACCCATGCTCCGGATAGCGGATGTAGTCCTTTGTTGGTGCAATTCGGTAATCTTTCCACCATTGCTGCCAGTCATAGCTGGACCTTCGGAGACAACAGCTCGGCCATTGGAGATACCTTGCAGCACTTGTTCACCAATCCTTTGGGTATCGATCAGGACTTTCAGGTGATCATGCAGGCTGTTACGGTACATGGCTGTATTGATAGGGATACCGTAAGCATTCGTGTACATCCTTTGCCAAGGCCAAATTTTGTCTTTAACAAAACAGGGATTTGCGATACCAGCGAATACAATTTCAGCAACCTGAGTGCCGGTGCCTTGCTATATGAGTGGGATTTTGGCGATGGAACGGGAAGTTTCCAGGATGATCCATCGCATATTTACCCGACTGCGGTGAGCAGCGATACCACTTTTGTAGCCAAATTGATCGCCACGACCAACAGGGGATGTATAGATTCTATCAGTACGCCGGTTACGGTAACACCGATCATGCTGGCCAGGGCTTCAACAAACAATGCGTCTGGTTGTCCGCCATTGGAAGTCGATTTTATCAATAACTCCACCAATGCTACTTCCTATTATTGGGATTTTGGGGATGGATTTGTGAGTACTTCAGCTACACCAAGCCATACTTTTATCAATCCAGACCAGTCCACGCGGGTGTACACCGTTCAACTGATCGTGAACAATAATTTTGGATGTGCCGATACCGCAGAAGTTCAAATTACCGTTGCTCCGAATATTGACGCCAATTTCATTGCATCAAAGACGTCCCTATGTACTGTTGCCGAATATGATTTTGTGAACCTTTCAGTAGGTTCTGTAGACTACCAATGGGATTTTGGTGATGGAAGCAACTCCACCCAAAGTAGTCCTACTCATGTTTTTCCGACTAGTTTGACCCAGGATACCAGCTTTACTGTTCGCCTTGTCGCACGGTCATCTGTGAACTGTTACGATACGATGTACAGGACGGTTACCGTTCATCCGATCGTGACGGCTTTATTCACCGTTAACAACAACGAAGCCTGCGGGTCTATGCTCGCTCAGTTTACCAACCTCTCGCGCAATGGCAATTACCATGTCTGGGATTTTGGGGATGGCAGCGGAACGGCCCAGTTCAGTCCTTCGCATGCATATTTTCAAATCGGCACTTATTACCCGAGTATCACGGTTTATGATGCCTATGGATGTTCTGCAACCTATACCCTGCCCAATCCGATCATCATCTGGCAGGTTCCCCAGGCCAATTTTATTGCCACTCCAACGACACAACGTTTGCCTGCTGCGACCTTTGATTTTACGAATCTGTCGGTCGCCATTGATCCACTTACCTACGAATGGGATTTTGGCGATCCGGGCAGCGGGGCCAATAACAATTCAAGCTTGCAGGATCCGCAGCATACGTATTCCGACAGCGGAACCTATGTGATCCGACTGATCGTTGACAATGGCCATTGCCGGGATACCATTGAAAGAACCGTTCGCCTTGAATATTATTTCCCGATCGCTTCCTTCCGCCAGGATCCGGATACCGGTTGTATGGAGCATACGGTCAACTTTATCAATGAAAGCCAGTATGCGACCAGTTATCGCTGGTTCTTTGGGGATGGCGGACAGTCGACCGATGAAAACCCAACCCATACTTATGTAAATCCCGGAATTTATACTGTATCCCTTATCGCTTACGGACCGGGTGGGGTGGATGATACGACAAAAGTTGACCAGATCGTGGTGATCCAGAAGCCTTATGCTAATTTCTATGTCACCCCGTTTGTGGCCTGGATGCCGAATACCACGTTCACCTTTGTAAACACATCCCTACTTGCAACAAGTTATATCTGGGATATTGAAAGTCCGGACGGGAATGATATCACGACTACGGATGAAAACCCGATCCTCGACTTAAATGTGGAAGGAGAGTATTCCATACGCCTGATCGCTATTAATGATTATGGTTGCCGGGATACAGCGTATAGGGAGAATCTGGTGCGGGTGAATGCTGACGGTGTTTTGCTCGTGCCTGATGCCTTTACACCGAATGGAGACGGGATCAATGATCAGTTCCGTCCGGTATTTGAAGGCGTAGAGCGTGAAAATTATCATTTCCGTGTATACAACCGTTGGGGAGAGTTGATCTTTGATACCCGGGATATTGATGAGGCCTGGGATGGAACTTTCCAGGGAAAGATGTGTGAGAGCGAAGTTTATGTATGGCAGGTTGAGGGAATTTATTACGGTAAACAGCATTTTGAGCAAAACGGACGTGTGATGCTGTTGCGCTAATTGCGTAATTTGGCCCTATGCGTTTCCGGATCCTTATTTTTCTTATAGCTGTAACTGTTTCACCGTGTTTGGCTCAAAAACTCCAGCCGGGTTTTGATAATAGTGAATTCAGGGAATTATTGCTGGTGTCGGTACAAACTACTGCCGACTCTGCCTATATAGCTAAATTCGAGGCTCCGTCAACGTTTACGATGGCATATCAATCGAAGCCAATGGGGCTTGATAACCTCTGGGATCTCTGGGTGGATAAG
This sequence comes from Bacteroidota bacterium, assembly GCA_003531115.1. Taxonomy (GTDB): domain Bacteria; phylum Bacteroidota; class Bacteroidia; order UBA8524; family UBA8524; genus UBA8524. Next base: position 18,696 of record DQHT01000105.1, read on the forward strand.
GAGGGAAGAGGATGCATTAGCATTCGGGGCACTACCATGAAAGAAGAGAGCTGGCTGGCCAATTTTTATGCGGCGATGGTGCCTGCTAAAGGATATCTCCGCTTTGAGGACAAGGACACTTTTTTCTATGAATTGGCGGCAAACCCGATGGCGGCGGTTCATGTAGGCTGGTTATTGAGTATGGCTTATTTGTCGACCGACATCCTGCCCAAGATCGATTCCATGTATGCTTTAGGGGTGAAGGAGTATTATATTTATGGACATAGCCAGGGAGGAGCGATATCCTACCTTTTAACGGCGCATCTAGCCAACCTGAAAAAAACAGGGCGCTTAGCCGAAGACCTCAGGTTTAAAACCTATTGCAGTGCTGCTCCAAAACCCGGTAACCTATATTTTGCCTATGAATATGAGGTTTTGACCCAGGAAGGATGGGGGTATAATGTGGTGAATGCACTGGATTGGGTGCCGGAAACACCAATTTCGATTCAGACCCTGGATGATCTGAATCCGACGAATCCGTTTGTTTTGCTCGATGGCATGATCCATCAACAACCGGTTCCGGCCCGGTGGATGTTAAACCGGATCTATAAACGCCTTGACAAACCAACACGCAAAGCCCAACGCATTTATGAAAAGTATCTCGGGGAAGTAACCGCGAGAGTTATTAAAGACAAATTACCCCAATCCATTGCGCCGGAATTTTATTCCAGCAGTAATTATGTGCGAACGGGTATTACCATTGTGATGATGCCGAATGAGGCCTATTTTTTGGCCTTTCCTGAACAACAGGATGAATTTTTTACGCACCATTACCACGAAGCTTATTTGTTTCTGGCCGAGGCAATGAAGTAGGGCTTGTGTATTTTTGCAGGATGACCCGTATCCTTTTTGTTTGTCTGGGAAATATTTGCCGCTCCCCTTTGGCTGAAGGCCTTTTTATGGAAAAGCTGAAACAAGCCGGGCTGGAAGCGAAATATAAAGTGGATTCTGCCGGTACTTCGGCTCAACACGAAGGAGAATTGGCTGATCTGCGCACCCGGGAGAATGCCCGAAAAAACGGGGTTGAATTGATTACCCGTTCCCGCCCATTTAGTAAACAGGATTTTGTGGATTTCGACCTGATCCTTACCATGGACCGCAGCAATTATGCAAATGTGATGCGCTGGGAGCCGGCTTTTGTTGAGAAAGTAGCCCAGGTTAAAATGATGCGTGATTTTGATCGCCGTTCGCCAGGTGCCGATGTTCCTGATCCTTATTTTGGAGGAGAACAAGGTTTTCAACGGGTATATGAAATCCTGGATCATACAACCGAAGAGCTGCTGAAGCACCTCGAAGGAAGGAATTAATAAATATGGATAATCCGCTGTAAAACGCGCTCAGCTTCCGCTTGTCGAATAGGATTATCTATACTTGCCTCTTTTATATCCTGCCATTTGGCTTCGGTTTGCTGGTTGCATTGAGCGATAAACAGCACGACAAAAAAATCATCATCCTCTTCCGGTTCGAAATCGTTGATCAGATTTAGCAAGGTAATCGTTATCCCGGCGTCGTTGCTTTTTTTCAGGTATTGGCTGATCATGGCCACGAGGTAAAACTTGTTGCCCTCCTCTTCTTGCCAGGCCTTGACAAAGGTGGCAGAATAGTCGTTTGTGCTTTTGGCTAGGACACCCAGGGCTGTGTATTTTAGCGCATCTTCCGGACTTTCCGCCCATTTTTCGGCCTGCTTGAGGGCAGCTTCGGGGTCGGTTTTTTCAAGAAGATTCAACGCGGCACCATTCACTTTGAAGGAAGAGTCATTAAGTCCTTTTTGGATGGTTTTATCCAGCTCGCTAATTGGATTATAAGCCAGAAGCGACAGTGCAGCCGCCCGGGTAGCCGATTTTGGATGATTTTCAGCCTGATCGATGATAAGCATAGAAAAGGAAGCGATGCGGTCAGGTTCAAGGCGTTTCATCAGATCCATACCCTTTATACGAATGCGGTAATAGGGGTCGGTTAGGGAAATGGCACAGGCCTCGTAAAGAAGTTCCATATTGTCGGCCTCTTCATTTAAGTATAAGAGCGCGTTTTGCCGGTCATTAAATAGTTTGCTGTATTTGAGCTGGGCGAGCCATTCTTCCTGGGATTTTATTTCACGCACCTTGGCCAGAAGCTGGTTCGAAGCGTCAAAACCTACCCAGTCAGGTTTTACCGGCATTTCCCAATTATAAAATTCTCCGGAATTGCGGATATCGAGCACTTCGCTATAGACACTATCCCCAAAGTGAAAGTCGATTTTTACGGGCAGGCGGTAGGCTCCCAGGCCCTGAAGATCATGAGTCTGGTTAACCTGCAGCGTATAAAAGTTAATCTCTTCGTCATAATTATGGATGACTTCCAGCAAAGGATGTCCGGCTTTAAAAAACCACTGTTCAAAAAACCAGGTCAGGTCTTCGCCTGAACTTTCCTCAAAACACTGGCGCAGGTTATGGATCTCGGCAGTCCCGTATTGGAATTTTTTCAGATAAAGGTTCAATCCATCGAAAAACACCTGATCCCCCAGATAATTCCTGAGCATGTGAAGGATCAATCCGCCTTTCTGATAACTATGTGCATCGAACATTTCATCCGGGTGGAAATAGTCTTCCCGGATAAGTTTTACCTGTTTTCCATAAGCTTCAACAAAATATTGCTGAAGCATGTCATACAAATGTTCATCGGCATTGTCGCGTCCATATTTGTGCTCCCTCCACAAGTATTCTCCGTAGGTGGCAAACGACTCGTTTAATGGAAGTTGTCCCCAGGATTCACAGGTAACCAGATCGCCGAACCAATGATGGAAGAGTTCGTGAGAAATAACGTCTTCATAATCTTCATCAAGAAGTTCCCGGGTACCAAGCTGAAGCATACGCCCGAAAATGGTTAGGGTGGTATTTTCCATGGCTCCGGAAACAAAATCATCCACCACCACCTGGTCGTATTTGGGCCATGGATAAGGATAGTTGAGTCTTTTGGAGAAAAAAGACAGCATCTCCGGGGTGTTTTGAAAGATCGTTTTGGCACTGTTTGTATACCGTGGATCTACATGGTAACCGAGAGGAATATCATTCCATTCCGCTTTTTCGCTATAAAATTGTCCCACAACCAGCGCAACCAAATAAGGTGCATGCGGCATATCCATTCTCCAATGGTCAGTTCGGAGACCGTTTCCTTCCTGTGTGCTGCTCATAAATTCTCCATTCGAAATCGTTTGAAGAGAATCAGCCACAGTCACAAAAATATCGTGGGTCAACTTTTCATTGGGGGCATCGATGGTGGGAAACCAGGCGGAAGTGCTTTGGGTTTCTCCCTGTGTCCATATTTGGCGTGCTTTTCCTTTTTCTTCATTCAGTGGATTGATAAAATAGAGCCCTTTGGAATCGGTGATGGCTGAACCACCCTCATCTTCCACCTTTTCGGGTTGAGCGGTATAGTCGATGATGAGTTGAAAGTGCTGTTCTTTGGTATGGGTTTCATTCAGCCTGACCAGGATTTTTTCTCCGTCATAGGAATAGTAACAGGGTTTAGGCGTCCCGTTTTCGCGAATGGTTACAGAATGGATGATCATAGCCAGTGCATCGATGTAAAAGGAATCAACGGGTCTGGAATAGGCCTTTAAATTGAGGATCGCATTCCCGTGAGCGAGCTGTTTTTCCCAATCAAAACGGATCTTTAGGGTACTATGTTCGAGGTCCATGATCCGGGTAGCGCTACCTTTGTATTCGGGGGCAATGGCAAAATCGTAGGTTTCAGTAATTCCAGATTCCCCATCATTTTCTTCCTGTTGTATGGTAACCTCACCGATCTGAAAGATGACTTCCTCCTCCTCTTCAATCACTTCAGGCTTTTCCTGTGTTACCGGGCCCGAACTCTTGCAGGCAACAAGGTAAAATAGGGCAAGGGAGAATCCGAATATGTATCTTCGCAGCATAGTTGGTCAATTATGATACGCGCAAAAGTAAACGATAAGAAGCAGTTTGACCTGCAGATCAAAGACGGGCAGGTAAAAATCAACGACAAGCAGTTTGTATTGGATGCTTTGCGTATGGAAGAAGGGGCCATGCACCTCATCATTGAAGGCAGGTCATTTCGGGTAAGGATACTCGAAGCGGATAAGGAGTCGAAAGCCTATACCCTCAATGTGAACGGAAACACCTATGAAGTTGCCTTGCACGATGAAATGGACCAGTTGCTTCATCGCCTCGGGCTCTCAGCATCAGCGAGCAAAAAGGTCAATGATGTGAAAGCCCCAATGCCGGGATTGGTTTTAAAACTCGTCGCCCAGGTTGGCGACAAAGTCAATAAAGGAGATTCCCTGCTCTTTTTGGAAGCCATGAAAATGGAGAATATTATTAAATCTCCGGGTGAGGGTATTGTAAAGGCGATCCGGGTAAATCCGGGTGATAAGGTGGAGAAAAACACCGTTCTGATCGAATTTGAATGAGGGTGAGGCTATTTGTTTTATGGTTGGTTTTGGCATTCACCGGCAGTTTTGTTGCGGTTGAAGCCAGGGAACTCTCTCCGACGTATAAGGAATGGAACGATTCGACGAAAGACGGCAGGTACCGCCAGTATAACGACAGCCATCAATTGGTTTTTGAAGGCCATTATAAAAATGGCTTAAGGCAGGGAATTTTTAAAGAGTATGACGCTTCAGGTTTCTTGCTCACCAAATCTAAATACAAACGCGGAACATTGCGCTGGACCCAGCTGTATAAGGATGGGAAGATCTACGCCACGATCGATAGAAAGGGTGTTTACAGGAAGCGGAAGGACTGTGGTTGCTAGCGTGGCTGGCTGACGCACGCGTAATCTCTCGCGGAGACGCAGGAAGCTTTGTTTTTGAGGACGCGTATTGCTGACGCACAACGGAGACGCGGTTTTTATTCGTCTTCAGACTAAACCGCGTCTTTACACCGGCGTAAGCAATACTCCGAAGCAAACTCCAACAATTCCGCGTTCCCGCGAGAGATTACTCGTGCGCCAGCCTGCTGTATATTAGTTAAACCGAACAGGCGCCATTAAATTAAACTCAGGGATATTCACCTCAAAGGTTTCCCCGTCTTCCAGCCGTTCGAACTGGTAGCTGCCATTCATTTTACCCATGTCGCTGCGCAGGTTGCAGGCGGAGATATAGGTGTGGCTATCGCCAGGACGGAGTATGGGTTGCACGCCAACAACACCTTCGCCTTCTACCTCGCGAATTTCACCGTTTGAATCATAAATATACCAATGCCGGCGCATCAGTTGGATGGTGTGTTCGCTATTGTTCTGAATGCTTACATGGTAGGCGAAAAGAAAAAGGTCATTCAGCGGTTCGCTTTGTTCTTCCTGGTACTGTGTTTCCACATGTACGCGGATATCGTTCGTAATTGAGCTGGGCATAATTGGTTCGCTTTATAACTGTCTTTCTAATAGACGAAATTAAGTCGGGAATAGTTTGCCGTGGGGAAAAATAATCCACACCATTGCTTTCGCACGAGTAATTTCTCGCGAAGGCGCGGGAGGGTGTTGTTTTTGCGGACAAGTATTGCTTACGCCAGAGTAAAGGCGCGGTTTTGATTCGTGCACAACCGAATTAATCATAAATCATAAATCATAAATAGGATTACCTCAAACCCCCAGTCCCGTAACTAATTCTCACGCCGAATCCCTAAATTCGTTGCATGGAATTCTCTTCCCGTATCATCGAGCAGGCGGTTAATGAATTTTCCCGGTTTCCGGGGATAGGGAAGAAGACATCCCTGCGTTTGGTTTTGCATCTGGTCAAACAAAACGAACAGGATATCCGCGGTTTATCGGCATCCATCCTTGCTTTAAAAGAAAAGTTGAAATTCTGCAAAGAATGTGGCAATGTGGCGGATGAGGATATTTGCCTTATTTGTAAAGACACCCGAAGAGACCGATCCTTGCTTTGTCTGGTTGAAGATATGCGTGATGTGATGGCCCTGGAAAATACCTCTCAATACCGGGGGATCTACCATATCCTCGGAGGATTGATCAGTCCGATGGATGGTATTGGTCCCGAAGAATTGAATATAGAAAGCATCGAAAAAAGGATTAAAGAGCATGATGTTAAAGAAGTGATCATTGCCCTGAGTGCCACCATGGAAGGTGATACCACTGCATTTTATCTTTCCCGCCGTTTTAAAAGCCTGGGGGTTAAAGTGAGTAGCCTTTCCCGAGGCATCGCCATTGGCGGTGAGTTGGAGTATGCCGATGAGATCACGCTGGGTAGGAGCATTGCGGCCAGGGTGCCTTTTGAGTAGCCGGCAATATTTCGTAATATTGGTGTATGAAAAATTTGAAGAACCTGTTCCTCGGCTTTTTTCTGAGCAGCATATTTATACAGCCGGGTCAGGCCCAGGAGGGATCCAACAGCCATTATTCTTTCGAAGGAAAAAAAGCAATCTTCGCCAGCTTAGACAGTAATGTTTACCGCAGTTATTCAAACGGAGTATGGAAAAACACCCTTAAGGAAGCCTATCTCTATTCCCAGAGTGGGATTCTTTGGAGAAAGGAAAAACACCTTTGGTCAACCAACGACACCAACTGGGCTTTGTCAACCTTTTTTATCTATACCTACCAAACAAATGGTCTCCCTGCCATGGAAGCCGAGTTGGGGAAGGTTCAGTCAGGCTGGGATACCCTTCAAAAAAGGTTTTTTAGCTACGATACTTCTCAATTACCCATTGAAGATCGGGTAGAAAAAAAGAATACAGGAACGGGTCAATTTTATACCTACAGCATTCATCGCTTTCATTACAATGCACAAGGGCAATTGCTCCTAGATTCGCTTCTGGTCACGAATGATCAGGGAGCAAGCTATGTGGGAACAATGTATGAATACACCTACAAAACGAACGGGCAGCTGGAGATGAAAATTGGCTGGAACAAGACCGGAACTACCTGGAATAAAAACAGCAAGTTTGATTATGTCTACACAGCTCAGAATGCATTGATGTTGAGGCATTATTCGATTTATATGCCGGCGAATCAAACCTGGTGGTATTATAACCATGCAGAATATGACATGGATTCACTCGGTAATATCTCGCGAATGAGAACGTTTAACCATTCCGATACTTTTACCTTTACTCCCTCGGTAAGTGCGACAGGCTATTATGACCTCAGTATTCCTTCCAGCAATGTGGTATTTCCTTTTGTAACCAGCTTCGATATCCCTCCCCAAACACTTCTGAATAACCTGATATATGAATTTTATAACACGGGGACATCTGTTTGGGACACCACTTCACGTATCGATTTTTATTATACCAAGATCAATACGGGAAGTAGCCAGGAGGCAAATCGGGTTTTTAAGGTTTATCCGAACCCTTCAAATCATATCCTGAACATTCAGACCTTCACTCCAGGAGCCTACGTAATCCAACTTTATTCACTCAATGGATGTTTACTACGTGAGCTAAATTTTGATGGAATTAATTATGCATTGGATATCAGCGCATTAAAACAAGGCGTCTATATTCTCGAGTTGACTAATGGAGAGGGCCATTTTCGTCAAAAAATTATCAGGCAGTAGCTATTTCGAAAGGCAAAAACCCTTTTGTAATAAACTATTGCATCTTCCCCCATCCCTCCGCATCTTTGCTTTTTAGACCATAGACCATAGACCATAGACGATAGCTGTCGATGGTCTATGGTCTATGGTCCATGGTCGAATGGAACTATCTGTCATTATCGTCAACTACAATGTCGAGCATTTTCTCGAGCAGGCCTTGCTATCTGTGCGTAAGGCATTGAAGCAGGTCGACGGGGAAGTGTGGGTGGTTGATAACCGTTCGGTGGATGGGTCGGTGGCCATGGTGAGGAACAAATTTCCGGAAGTTCATCTGATCGCAAACGAAGACAATCCCGGATTTGCGGTGGCGAACAACCAGGCTATCAAAAAGACGAAGGGCAAATACCTGCTGCTCCTGAATCCCGATACTGTCGTAGAGGAAGATACATTCCGGAAGATCATTGATTTTATGGATGCCCATCCGGATGCGGGAGGTTTAGGAGTAAGGATGATCGATGGCAAGGGCGAGTTCCTGCCCGAATCGAAACGCGGTTTGCCTACTCCGGAGGTGGCATTTTACAAGATGTTCGGCCTGTCGAAGCTTTTTCCAAAATCGCGCATCTTCGGACGTTACCATCTGGGTTTTCTGAGTAATGATGAGGTGCATGAGGTCGATGTGCTGGCCGGGGCATTTATGCTTTTGCGTAAAGAAACGCTGGAAAAGATCGGTCTGCTCGATGAAACCTTTTTTATGTATGGAGAGGACATTGACCTCTCTTACCGGATAACTAAAGGAGGCTATAAAAATTACTATTTTCCTGATACCACGATCATCCATTACAAAGGCGAAAGCACCAAAAAGACTTCGGTTAACTATGTGTTTGTCTTTTACCGGGCCATGGTCATTTTTGCCAAAAAGCATTACAGTGCCCGTTATGCGCGGCTTTTTGGGGTATTTATCAATCTGGCCATTTGGTTTCGGGCAGCAATTGCCTTGTTTTTCCGTTTTGCCCAGGCCGCCTGGCAGCCGGCTTTGGATGCCGGCATTTTGTTCGGCAGCTCCTACCTGCTCAAACTCTATTGGGAGGCGAATAGTAAGTTTATCCGGGGAGGGGAGTATCCGCCCAAATACCTCTATATCAACGTGGTTGTCTATTGTATCTGTTGGATATTGGGAGTCTATTTCTCAGGCGGTTACAAACGCCATGCCCCGCTCCGCAAGATCGTTTTCGGGATGTTTTCAGGCACCATTGCCATCGCCGTATTGTATGCCTTTGCTCCGGACAACCTGCGTTTTAGCCGTGCCCTAATCGTTATGGGTGCTGTGGGTGGAGGTTTCCTTCTTTTGCTCTACCGTTTGGTTGCCTATTTTGTTAAACATAAGTCGCTGAATTACGGCGAAAGAAAGGCCTATAACACCCTCATCGTGGGTATGCCCGACGAAGCCAAACGCGTGCGTGGCTTGCTCAACGAAAGTGGGGTACCCCATACCTTTCATGGTTATGTAGCCCCCGGAAAGGAGAAGATCGAAGCAGCAGAATACCTCGGAAGCCTGAATCATTTGCGCGAGATCATCGAGGTTTTTCGGGTTACGGAAGTCATTTTTTGCGCCAAGGACATGGCTTCATCCGACATCATCCATTGGATGGGAACCCTTGGCGATGAGGAGGTAAATTTTAAGATCGTGCCCGAAGAAACACTGTATATCATAGGCAGCAACAGCAAAAACACAAATGGCGAATTTTATACCATCGACCTGAAATTATCCCTTGCCGATAAAAGCCAGCAGCGTAACAAACGCATTTTTGACCTGGCCAGTTGTCTGGTCATGTTACTCCTGCTGCCCTTTATGCTCCTGATGGTAACAAACCGAACAGGCTTCCTGCAAAACTGGTTTCAGGTATTGATCGGAAAAAAGACCTGGATCGGTTATCTGGAAGGGGGAGAAACTCAATATCTTCCATCCTTGCCTACCGGGGTTCTAAATCCCGCAGGTAATGCTGATCTGAGCAGTTTGAGTTTGAGTCCGGATATCATCAATTTCCGCTACGCCCGGGATTTTAGTGTGAATGGGGAGTTGCAGATTTTATTGAGCTATTTGAGGTTGCTGGGAAGTAGGGAAGTAGGGAAGTAGGGAAGTAGGGAGGTAAGGAGGACTTGGGGACTTGGAGACGAGGAGACGAGGAGACTTGGAGATGGTCCGTTTGCTGAGCTTGTCGAAGTAAACGGACGAGCAGAGACATCAGACTTGGAGACGAGGGGACTTGGGGACAAGGAGAAGAGGGGATGAGGGGGTGGAGTTGAGGAGTTGTTAATATTCCCGATCATTTAATAAAAATCCGATTTTCATAAATGGTTCTGATCTCTTTTGATTTTACGTGCAGAATCCCCTTTTTTTTCAGGACGCTGGGATCGTTAATTAGCCGGGATTGTTCTTCTTTGTTTGGATCCAAATAGAGGGTGTCGCTTTGAACAAGATACTTTCCTGATCGGGTTTTGGTCTCCAACTGATTGGAACTTTTGTAGTAGTATGTGCCATCTTGATACAGTTCCAGGTCATCACAAATTGACATGTCGCAATCATTCCAACCCATTCGTTTTTGTCCGTGAAGAATTCTTGAACGATAAATACCGAAGATCAACGCAGGCAGAAGGGCTATCAGGTGGGCACGGTTAGAGAAGGAAAGGATAAAAGACAGGATACAGGAGAGCGCTAAAAGTCCAAAGGCCGTCATGGCCACATAGTCTGTGATTCGCTCAATTTCATAAACACCACTGTAAACCCCAAGCTTGTCCCACCAGATCAGGTAGCTCATCGATGCAAGAGGCAGGATACTTAAAAGCAGGGGTAATTTAAATTTTACATTCACAATTTTGGTTTTGTCTGAACTGTAAACATCCAAAAATTCCATTTTAGTATCTATGCAAAACGATTTTGAGCGGTCGCCAAAATGAGACCACGATTATCAGGTCATCGTGATTTACACTCAAAATAACTTAGTCGCCTTCCTGAATCCCCGGCACCGATTATAAAGATGTTTCCACTGTCGTCCCACATATTGTCTACGAGCAAATCTCCTTCCTTTGTCAACGCAAGGCGGACCCGGTTTATGTGATTACTGCTGTAAATAATGTGGATTACGGGGGGTATTTCCTTTCTCTTATTTCTGAAGTAAATCTCATAATACCCTTTGTCTGCAAATTTGCCATTAAAGACATTTTCAAACTTTTGACCATTGACTTCGTAAGACAGGATTAAGGCATTGCTGTCGTTGAAGCCCAGAGAAACGCTATCTGTGTTTACTACCCCAATTTCAAATAATTGCAAAAGAGAGGGTTCACTCCAATTGCTTCCCTTCTTTTTAAAAGAATAGTTGCTTACGGTTGCCGAAAAATGGTTGTCAAAATAGGTAACTTTTGATTTTCTAAGGCCCATTCCCGACCTGCAGGAAGTAAAAAATAGCACTGTGAAAAGGATAATTAAAATTCTCATGAAGTAGGAGTGACCTATCAGGCTAAATTAAGGGAAATGGATGGAAAAAGCCAGCCAGGAAGCACCACGGATATCATCTGGCCGGTAGGTTCATCCAATTCGGGTGAACTAAACACGAACTATCTACGGGGTATCTTAGAACTATCCCCAAGTAGACCATGGAGGCTCTGTTTAATATTGTTGTTTTTATTTATCTTTATAAAAAGGATTGGATATGAACACTTTAAATGAGTTGGTATCACGAATTGCTTTGTTAAGCGCTGATGATCAGGCTTTGGCAATAGAAAATATTAATAAGCTTCTGGAAGAAACAACCCTTGGAACTACTTCGGATAAAAGGCTTTTGGACATTCGCCAGACCGAAATGGCTAAGGCTAAACTTCACTGTCTTCATTGTCATTCTGAGGATCTTATCGGTTTTGGATTTACGCCAAGAGGAGCCAGGCGTTACAGGTGTAAAAGCTGTTTACAGACGTTTAATGAATTTACGGGAACTGCGGTTAATTCGAAACGGGACTTGAGGAAATTCAGTCATTATATAACGTGTATGCTTTCCGGGTATTCTCTTCGTAAGTGCGCATTAGAGGTTGGTATTTCTTTGCCAACATCTTTTAAATGGCGCCATCATATCCTTTCCTCCCTGGAGAAAGCTGGTCAGCAACAGTTGGAGCACATTGTTGAGCTCGATGAGACTTTTTTTTTGTACTCAGAAAAGGGAAACAAAAAGATTGAGGGTAGAAAGCCTAGGAAAAGGGGTGAAAAAGCCACTAAAGATGGCATGAACGAGGAACATGTTGGCGTTTTAGTTGCAAGTGATAGAACGGGTCATAGCGTGATCAACGTTGCTAGCCGAGGCAAGCTGACTAAGGCTGTCATACATGAAACCGTTGGTAATAAAATATCCAAAAAGAACACGGTTGTGTCTGATTCAGACAGAAATATAGCCTTCTATTTAAGAGACAGAAAGATAGAACACATTAGGCTTAGTGCAAGGAAAAAGGAGCGTGTTAAAGACAAAATTTACCACACCCAAAATGTAAACAATCTCCAACAAAGACTAAAAGAATGGATAGCAAATTATAGGGGAGTATCAAGCAAATACCTGCAAAATTACCTTTACCTGTTTCAAGCCTTAAATCTGGTTAAAACTGAAAGACATCAACTGTTACCATTGATATCATTCATTTTTACAAACAAACAACTACAAACTTAAACAGAGCCACCATGGACCATGGACCATGGACCATGGTCTAAAAAAGGATCATTTGGAACCGGCGTACAACATTTTCAACTTTCAGGGAGTTTATCTAAATATCATGCAAACCATTTATCTGCTTTTTTTCATTCCGGTTTTGGTGGCCTGTTATCCTGCCTCGTCGCAGGAAGAGAAGCGGGCGGTTCAGGATTCGCTGAGAGGAGATTCATCGCTGGTTGAGTTGGATCCGTATGCTATTGATTCATTGACATATGAACTAATGGCAGATTCATTGAGGAGTTATTCCGAGCTTCTTCAACTGGCCAATACAAAACGACAATCCTGGCAAACAAAACTAGCCGCTACTACCAATCCCTCATCCATCGATACCCTTTTAAAGGAAGCCGGCAAAGACCTGGAAGGAGTATTGGTCCAGGGCTTATTTCCTTTCTGGTACGGCACCCCCTGGGATTTTAACGGTATCAGCAATGTGCCGGGAGAAGGACAAATTGCTTGTGGATATTTTGTAAGCACGACCTTAAAGCATGTTGGTTTTTCACTGAACCGCTATAAGGTGGCCCAGCAGAGTTCGAAAAGGGCCTGCGAAATATTTGCCCGTGGTGAAAAAGTACTGAAGATCAGTCCGGAGGATGTGGAAGCTTTAAAACGTAAGCTGGAAAACCTCGAACCGGGCCTGTACTGCGTCGGACTTGATTACCATGTGGGCTTTTTACTCAAACGTAAGGACCGGTATTTTTTTATCCATTCTTCCTATTTCGGGGTGGATGGGGTGGTGATCGAACCGGTTGAGACCTCCATGGCTTTTTATAGTCAGACTTATTATTTGAGTCCGATCACGACGAATAAGGTGCTGGTTAGGGATTGGGTTGAGGGGAGGGAGATTTCGTGGAATTTGTGACCATAGATCATGGCTGGGAAATGTGCTCAAGGACTGTGGATTATGCAAAAATAACGCTACTTTCCTCCCCCTGCCCCCTCC
>DQHT01000027.1 GCA_003531115.1 Bacteroidota bacterium
CTCACTCTGTTCACTTCGACAGGCTCAGTGAACGGATTACAGACACTTTCGCTCCCTCGCTCCTCCGCTCAGACCGCAGGTCACGCTCCCCGCTAACGGTCGCGGTACTTCAAAATATTCGCCTTGCTTTCCGTTCCTTTCACCAGCTTTTTGATATTCTTCTGGTGCGTTAAAATAACCAGCAGGGCTGCTGTGATGGCAAAGGCTACGAATAGCGGGGTCTTTTCATGGAAGATATAAACCAGTCCGATAGGGAAAGAGATGGCAGCCAAAATGGAACCCAGAGAAACATAGCGGGTGATGTACAACACGACCAGAAACAGACCCAAACAAAGGAGTCCGGAAGGGTAGTGGATGGCGAGGATCATTCCGAAGAGAGTGGCGATACCTTTTCCGCCGCGGAATTGGGCGAAAACGGGGAATAAATGGCCGATTACAGCCAGGAATCCAAAAAGAAGTTGCAGGTTGATGTAGGTGAAACTTTCCTTCTCTACCTGATCACCCAGAAAGAGGATGAGGGATGCAGCGGCCAGGCCTTTGAGGATATCCATGGCCATGACAATAATCCCGGCTTTTTTTCCCAGAACACGGAAGGTATTGGTAGCGCCGGCATTTCCGCTTCCATGCTCGCGCACATCCACATCATGAAGCAATCTGCCAATCCATACAGCACTGGGAATGGACCCAAGCAGGTAGGCCATTATGGCCAGCCCTACGATAGTTAGTATATAGTCAAACAAGGTTATTCCTCTCCCTCTTTTTTCGCTTCAAAACTACTCATAAATTTAATCTTTGCACGAGGGGATGCTAATTTCAATGTATAGCCATCCTTGCTCACCTCGGTATAAAGATCCCGAATCAAATTGTTAAAATCGGATTCGGAAGAATAAATGTACAGGTTATTTCTCAGATAGTTGATAAAATACCAATGGTTATCGTCTGTTTGGAAGTAGAATGTAATCTCATCTCCGCTTCGTTTGCGTTCGATCATCAGTTTTCCTTTCACCCGTTTTTCGAACTTGGTATTGCCAACGCTGGTAATACCAATATCTCCAACAGATACATACGCCTTTCTGTCCTGATCCCATACCAGTTTGATCTCTGAAATAAACATCAGCCCTTCAATGCTTTTACTCAAAGGAATTCCGCCGGTTTTCATTTCTTCCATGGCGTCTTTGTATTCCTTTTCCTCCATCAATTCAGCCAGTGCTTTCGGGATCATTTCGCGGTTATTGTATGTGGCGTTGAGTCCTACACTGTTTTCGATCATTTTATTGGTAAAGAAGGTCACGGCCTCTTTTGGCAGGGCAAAGTCGAGCACCATCATCAGATCCAGCGTCATGCTGCTGTCTTTATGAAGGAAAGTGGCATTACCCGCTGTGTTTATTCTAACATGACCGGTATTTACACCCAGATCGGTTTTTCCTTCTGCGTAAACAATTCCTGTTTTATCATCCAGGGTAATGATATTTCCTTTTGCCGCACCTGCTTTTAATTTCAGCGAATCTCCGGCATAAAACTTTCCATCGCTATCGTCGAAATAAACGATGCCTTCCCGCACCTTCACAATGGCACTGTCTGAATAATTTCTGCCCAGTGTAAAGAAAGAAGGATAAGTATGGATGGAATCGAGGGTGATCCACATTCCCAATTTCATCGGTTTTTTGTCTTCGTTGTACGGATCTTCGATATGGAAAAGCACAGAATCAGGGACAAATGAACGTTTTTCTCTCCACCATCCTGAAGAAGGGCGGGTGAGGCTTTGTACCGGATGGGCAAATCCATCAAAATGAGCACCGCGGTAAGCTCCTTTTAAGAGCAGATCTCCCTTAAATTCAAAACGCGGGGTCATGGTAAAGTGCATGGTATCGTACACATGTGCGTAGGCCAAAGCAGTTTTTGCAACATAATCGACCTTGATCTCGTGGGCGTTTACCGTATTCTTTTTGCCGTCTTTGCTGATATAATCGTAGAAGCCATTTGCTCCCATATTTAATCGCCCAAAAATGGTGGTATGGCATTCGTAAAATTCATGCCACTTGTTCACGGTGTCCATAATAATACGTGAATGGAGCAATGGATCCATGGCTGCATCTGCCCGGATGATCACCTTTCCGCTGTCCGGAATTACACGGGAATCGGCCACATGGATATGTGGTACCTGATCAGCAAAAAGGGTGAAAGTATTCAGATCGTATAAGGCTTTTCGCGAACTGAATACCAGGCTGTCCTGATCTTTATGCGTACTCAGGAAATAGGTGCTTTCGATCGGTTTGTCGAGCGGGGTATTAAAGTTCAGGTGTTTCTTTTTGATATCCCACTTAAACTCGTTCAGCGAACTTTTGTATTGGTTGTATGGGAATTCGGAGTTGGCTCCATCCGAATTGGATTTAAAATCGCCAAAACGTTTGCTGAAATCGACATCCGATTTCACATTCACGGCTTTGAAGGCAAATTTTGTGCTATCGATGGAACGGATTACCAGGGTAGAAGTATCTGCCCACATCCGTGTTTTATCAAAATGCATATTGTCGGAGGTAATGGCTGCATCGTTAAAGTCAATTACCCCATCTCCTTCGGCTCCTTTTTTCCGATGGATATATTCCCCGGAAAGTTTTACATCACCAAACATCAGGATGGGGGCATCGGTTGTTCGCTGCACCATCCGGTCTTTGTACGGATCCCAATGGGTGATCACATTGATCCCTTCCACCTTGGGATAAATGGCACTTTCCGGAACATAAAAGGATTCGGTGATCGCATTCATGGAATCCGGAAAAAAGTCGATCTCCTGTGATTTATTAACCAGGGTGGCAAATTCGACCTGTCCTTTTCCATGCAATCCGCGATTCGAGATCGACATGGTGACCTTTGCTACTCCGGTACCTTTATAGGCCGGCATGTCGATGGTTTTAATAAATCCGAGCGAAAAATCGTCCTGAACGGTTACTTCCTCACGGAAATCGGGGAAGATATCTGCTGAAACAAAGGTTCCGGCAAAACGCAATCCTTCCCGCGTAAAGTTGTCGAGTGAGTCAATAGTAAACGGGTCGGTAGCAAAGTAGAAGTTTTCCCGGTTGTACACCCCTCCATAAATATAAGGATAGTCATAATAAACTTTTGACGCCTTGGTCGATTTGAAAATGGGGTAATCCGGAAAGGGTTTTCTTCCTGATTTATTGCTTGGGTTGTCGATATATAAGGTTCCGGTTATGTCCTGCAATACCGAGTTAATTTTTTGGAGGTTTCCATTGTCATCGGGAAAGAAAAAGCGCATGGAATCGATGGCATCCATATCCACCGTAAAATTTTTATAATTGAAGCGGAAGTCCCGCCCAAAAAATTCAAAACGACCTGCGCGAACCTTTCCATGAAAAACCAGCTCCCGGTCGCGCAACATGGTTACCTGCTGTTCGGTGGGGATCACATACACGTATTGTGAATCGGAGAAGAAAAAGCGTCCCACTCCCTCCNNTGGCATAGCTTTCCAGGTTGATGGTGGCATTGGCTCTTTTTTCGATGATGGATTCGAAAAAGATCACGTCATAGTCGGTGCGCCCCATGTGAGCATTTACCGCGTTAAAGGTTTTTTCATTTACCTGTATCGTATCTGTTTCCGAATCGAGCATGAGGTAGCCCAGGTCGGTAAGCTGTACGATCTGAAAGCGCACATATTCCGTTTTGCTCCTTCTCCAGGCCACGTATTCGCTGAGGTGGAACTTGCGTTTTCCTGTTTCTTCACAAAATTGTTTTAATTTCTGCAATGGATTCTCAGCCTGTAGTCCCTGAATTTTTTCATAGTCGAATTCTTTGAAATAATTCTCAGAATATACCAGTACGGATCCATCCTTCAGGATCGTACGGAAATCGATCTTTGGCTGCCCCATGATCCATTCCATCTTGTCGGCCTTCAGTTCGATACGATGGTAGGTGTCGGTAAACGGTGCCTGAGAAACGCCTATTTCACCCCGGCTGCACAGTACTTTTTTATCGGACTTCACATAGTTGAAAATGACCTGAGGATGAAAAACAGAACCTGTATCCAGGTTGATCTCCAGGGCCGCTTTGTCGGTTACGATCCGTTCATCGGTAACCACGAATTCGCGGCCTTTGAGGATGATGAAATCTTTGTTCTTATAGAAGAAGGTAAAGGTGGCTAATTCACTACCCTCTCCATAGGCAATAATTTTAGACCCTTGCTGGGAAAAGCCTCCCACGTATTTTACATCTTCGGCGAATTCGGAAATGTTCAGGTCTTTACGATAACTAAAAAATTTCGGATAACGGATCGTTTCAGGGGTGGAGGTAGCCAAGGCCACATCTTCAATTCGTCCCATCAAGGGCCCGTCAAAGAATTGGGCCTGATAGAAAGTAACTGAATCAGCATTGTACTTATTCCCCTCCATATTTATTTCATAGGTATTGAGCAGGGCATAAACTTCTTCGGGATTAAAATTTCCACGCGACCAGTCGATCTTTCCGCCTGTTCCTTTCCATACATGGCTTTCCATCAAAAAATACCCTTTGGTATCGCTTATGGTACTTGAATCGTCGCGGGTAGTGCAGGTAATGGTGGTCAATTCGAAAACAGCCGCCGGCTGACCTTCTTTCGTGTCGAACACAAAATTATTGTCGGCTGCTTTCCATACCCTTGTGTTCCGGGCTTCTACAAATACATTGCCGGCAAAGAGGGTATTGGAAACTTCCAGGAAGTTGATAAAATCTTTTGTTTTGGCATCATAATACGATTCCAGGTGTTTCTGCCAGGGGACAAAAGTTTCGGCCAACTTCCCGGAGGTATAATAATGGGTCATGGTTTCCAGATAAAGGGTAAAATGAGGATGCACCTTCATCTTTTTTAGCAGCATCTTGTCCGCATTTTTGATGATACGCGCCTGCTGGTAGGCGTCAAAGGCATTCGAATCCCAAAGCACCTTGAATGCGTCAAAAGCCTTCATGGAAGGCTCTATCTTATCGTCGTACATGAGTAGTTTCAGCTCTTTGATAAAGACGGCCGGTTCTTTACCGAAACTTTTTATAGCCTGAGCATTTACTGCCGTATTTAAGCAGCCAAACAAGAGGAGTAGGATGGTAATTTTCAGTTGCTTCATTATCCGTTGAATTCGTAGTGCAATGCTATCCAGTTCTTTTCTGAGATCACCTTATTTAACAAGCGAAAACCATGCTTTATTGCCTGATTGTTCAGGTAGTCAAAATCGTGTTCAAAAAATCCCGACATGATCAGTTGTCCGCCTGCATCAATCATGCCCGCGTACTTCGGAATATGCTGGTGGTTAATATTTCTGGTAATATTTGAAAGTATGATGGCGTATCCTTTGCCCGCGAAGCTTTCTATGTCTGTTTCCAATACCTTCATTTCGATGCCGTTTCTGGCAGCATTTTCCAGGGTGTTTTCATAGCTCCAGGGATTGTTGTCGATAGCAGTAATGGGGTTCGCTCCCTTTTTTCCCGCAAGGATGGCCAATACTCCGGTTCCGCAACCTACGTCGATCACCGATTTGTTTTTCATATCCATGTCGAGCATCAGCTCAACAATAAGTCGGGTAGAGTCGTGGTGACCGGTGCCAAACGACATTTTTGGCTGGATGACAATATCGTATTCGATGCCTTCCACTTTCGGGTGGAATTCGGCCCGGATCATACAGCGGTCGAGCACGTTGATCGGGTCATAGGATTTCTCCCAGTCTTCGTTCCAGTTGATGTCCTCCATATTCGTCACTTCCACTCCGTTAGGATCGAGACCATATTGAATAAGCAGGTCGTTTAATTCTTCGGGCTTATGGTCGTTAACGGGAATATAGGCATGCAGCCCTTCATCCTGTTCCCAGATCCCTTCAAAACCGAGTTCAAAAAGTTCGGCACTCAGGATTTCCTTTAGTTCATTGCTGCAAGGCAGGAAGATATCCAGGTAGCGGGTATGTTTCATGCCGGCACAGCTTTACAGATGTCAATAAAATCGCGCGATTTGAGTGCCGCTCCGCCAATCAGTCCGCCGTCGATATCGGCCATGGCAAATAATTCAGCCGCGTTAGTTGGTTTAACACTTCCACCGTAGAGTATTGAAATGGAATCAGCTACGTCAGAACCGTAGGTTATTGCGATCAGGGAACGGATAAAGGCATGGATCTCCTGTGCCTGTTCTGCACTGGCCGTTTTTCCTGTACCAATGGCCCAAACCGGTTCGTAGGCGATTACGGTTTGTTGGAGTTTTTCCGCATTCAAATGAAAAAGGCCTTCTTTGACCTGCTGTTCGATCACCTGAAAATGCGCACCCCCTTCTCTTTGACTCAGGGTTTCTCCACAGCAATAAATGGGGATGAGCTGATTTGCCTGCGCCTGATCCACCTTTTTGGCCAGGAGGGCATTCTCTTCTCCAAAGTACTCACGGCGCTCACTGTGTCCGATAATGACGTAGTTAACACCAAAGGAGGCGAGGATAGGAGCCGAAACTTCACCCGTAAACGCCCCCGAAAGTTCCTGGTGACAGTTTTGTGCGCCCGCTTTCACCTCAGAACCCCGGGTTAAACGCAGTACTTCAGCAATACCAATAAATGGAGGACAAAGTACAGCCACTACGCCATTATTTACTTCGTCATTGTACATGTTCACTACTTCGGAAGCCAGGATCTGTGTTTCTTCCAGGGTCCCGTTCATTTTCCAATTCCCTGCTACGATATATTTTCTCATTTATGATTTATGATTTTTGATTTTTGATTTTTGATTTATGATTTATGATTTATGATTTATGATTTATGATTTTTGCCCCATGCCCCATGCCCCACGCCCCACGCCATGGTCTATGGTCTATGGTCCATGGTCTTCTCCCATACCCGGTATTCCTCACTTAAACTGAAAAGGTGCTCCATAATTTCCCTTTCAACTTCATCATAGGCTAAACCCCTTCGTGCCATCATCTTTTCAGCTACTTCATTGGCTTTGGCGAGGGTAAAGGTTTCNNCCCGAGCCAAAAATATTGGCTGAAACGCCCACCACGGTACCGGTATTAAACATGGTATTGATGCCGCTTTTGCTGTGGTCGCCCATGATCAGTCCGCAGAACTGAAGTCCGGTGCGCACAAAACTTTTGCGTGCATAGCTCCAGAGTTTCACCTCAGCGTAGTTGTTTTTCAGGTTTGAATTGTTGGTATCTGCTCCCAGGTTGCACCATTCGCCGATCACCGAATTTCCTAAAAAGCCGTCATGACCTTTATTGGAGTACCCAATGAGCACAGAATTATTCACTTCTCCACCCACTTTGCAATGCGGGCCGATGGTAGTGGCGCCATAGATCTTGGTGGAAAGTTTCAGGCTGGCATGATCGCAAAGGGCCAAAGCACCCCGTACTACCGATCCTTCCATCACTTCAGAATCATTTCCAAGATAGATGGCCCCTGTATTAGAATTCAAAACAGCACATTCGGCATAGGCACTTTCTTCGGCAAAAATGCGCGTTCCCATCAGGGTGTTTGTATTCGAAAGGATGGCCGATTTTCTCCCGGAGGTGATCAGGTCGAAATCGGCTTCGATCGCTTCCGCATTTTTAGAAAAAATATCCCAGGGGTGGTCAATGCTGTTTATAATCCCTTCGTAGCTTACTTTATGGAAGATGCTTGAATCCGGCTTGAACTCGCGGAGCCCTCTTTCATCTAATCGTGCTCCAATCCATATTTTTTCATGAACAAGGGCTTGTCCCGGCTCCAGTTTTTCCAGTTGTTTTATGATGGAAGAATCGGGCAATAAGCGGCCATTGATCAACAGATTATTTGCTGCGATTTGAAGCGGAAACTTGTCCTGGAGATAAGGCTGGGTCAGACTGCTGCTTTTGCTCTGAAAATATTTTTCCCATTTTTCCCGAATAGTCAGGATGCCAATCCTCAGGTCGGCACAAGGCCGGGTATAGGCAAGTGGCAAAAGGTGGACACGATGTTCATCGTCGAAAAGGATGATATTCATTCAGCGCTTTTTATGAGGGTGCAAAATAGCGATTTAAGCATGAAAGCACGGTGAAAAGGCAAAAAAAAAGCCCTCCGAAGAAGGCTTGAATACGTATATCCGTACGGCTTATTTGCTGTAACGTTTTCTGAATTTGTCGATACGACCGGCAGTATCCACCAGGTTAGCTTTTCCTGTAAAGAAAGGGTGAGATTTGTGAGAGATCTCCAGTTTGTAGAGTGGATAGTCGTTACCATCGGTCCATTTGGTGGTTTCTCTGGTCTCAACGGTAGAGCGGGTAATGAACTCGTAGTCGCAGGACATGTCCCTGAAAACCACTAATCTATAGTTTGATGGATGGGTATCTGCTTTCATGTTAAATCGTAATTGGCCTGCAAAGATAATACGCCCGATCGAATTATAAAAGGGGAGTGAGGAAAAAATCCTTTCAACGGGCCATAACATCTGCCTTTGATCTGGGCCTATCCTCGATTCTCCATTTAAAGCCCTTCAATTGTTGTTTTTCTCCTCCCGGCAGTTGGTCAATCGGATAATCCGTTCCTTCCGGCTTTTCGATATACACGATCTCCTCAGCCTTTCCTGAACTATCAAAACGAACCCGTATATCGGTGCAGATCACATAGTTCATCGAAGTGAGGTAAATGGAATCTTCGTCTTGAAAATACACATTCTCCGCATTGCCTTCTACAAAAACTTCCCGCAGGTGTTTATCTGAAAACCAGGCATAAATATCGTTTCCGGCGATCTGATTGTACAAACCCGTATCGACCTCCTCAATGATCATAGCCTTATCAATAAAATCAGCCCGTTCGGGTTTGTTTTTGGCCAGTTGGATGCGAATGCTGTCGGCCCGCATTTGCCGGGTTTCGTTCCATAAAACGGGGTCTTCCACCATATAGATCATGGAATCGGCCTGNNAATAATGCAGGCTGTCGCATATCCCCTGCATGTCTTGCTTAAAAAACCTGACCTTATGGTAGGCGAAAATCGATTTTCTGTTCATGGAATCGCTCACGCTGTGGAGGGTGTCGCCTGAAATGTGCAGGCTGTCATCATCCATCAATACACTGGCCAAAGGATTAACCGTTACAACAGCTACCGAGGTATTCCGGTTATAGATGGCCCGCTGTCCGGATATTACCAGGGCATTCACCGAATCTTTCATCCAGATATTGCTCAGGGCCGTATCGATTCCCATTTTCCCTCCATACATAAGGCTGTCGCCACTTAAACGGTATTCCTCATTGATCACATAAGCATTCCGGCTAAAGCGGGCGCGTTGCGTGTAAGTGTTGTACCAGCCGTTTTCGCAATAAATAAAGCCGTCAGCACTTTTAATGGTGGTCGGTCCGAAAAAATAGGCCGTTTTGCTCAGGGTATTGTATTGAAGGGTGTCGGTTTTTAAAACATATTCAGGATTGACCAGAACCACATTCCTTTTGAAGCCAAATGTTTTACTGTTAGCATTGTAAGAGCCAATGCGGCTATCCAGCACATTGTCCTGATTCACCACATGCCCGCCGCTGCTGTAATAGGCTGTACGGCTTTTAAGATCATAATCGAGCTGATCAGTGGTCAGGGTCATTTGTCCATCCGTCATGTACACATCATCCCTTACAAAAGCAGTCTTGTCGTTGCCATTGTATTTGAGGTAACGGCCATTGAGAATGAGAGAATCTTTTTCATTGATGGATACACGCCCGAAGGCCTCGAAGGTATTGTCCTCCTTATTCTGATAGGCCGAATCACAATGCATAATGGCATTATCCTGACGAAAGCCCACATTACCAATAAGGCGGATCAGTTTAACACCGTCGCGTTCCAGCCCGCTCAACTCATCCGCTCCGAGCAATTCCACCCGCGATTGGGCAGCCCCGGCCAGGCAGGTCAACGTGAAGGGGAGTAGGAGGAGCAATCGCATCATCGGGCGCAAAATTATGGTTTTGTGGGGTGGGATATCCATCTTTGTGCAGAAAGATGG
>DQHT01000158.1 GCA_003531115.1 Bacteroidota bacterium
CCGGCAGTGATTATTTTTTGGACTTCTTCCGTGTCGAGGTTCTGAAGCTTGGCGAAGTCTTCCAGCGACATGGTGGCATGCAGGATATTTTTCCCCTGCTCCCAATTTCCTTTTTCTTCACAGGTATAATAGGCGGTAAATAGGGGAAAGACAGATTCAGGCAGGCGTTTTAATTCCTCCCAGTTCCATACATAATAGGTGCCTTCTTCGCCTTCGCTATCGGCATCGTAAGAAGAATAAAAGAGCCCGTTAGGAGCCTGGCATTCCGATTCAAGGAAACAACAACATTCGCGTGCAATAGCTGCGTAACGAGGTTCGGAAAAGACCCCGGCGGCACGGGCATACAGGGCGATGAGTTGTCCGTTATCATACAGCATTTTTTCAAAATGGGGCACCTTCCAAAAGGCATCAACCGAATACCTGGAGAACGCGCCTCCCAACTGATCATAAATACCGCCAAAGGCCATTTTATCCAGGGTAAGTCGAACCATTTTAAGGGCATCGCTTTCGGGGTAAAGCAGTCCGGCACTGAGCAGAAACTGAAAGTTCACGGGTAGCGGAAACTTGGGAGTTCTGGCATTTCCGCCATGGATCCAGTCGAATTGTCTGGCCCAGTTGACGAGGATTTCATTCAGTGCCTTTTTATCAGGAAAAGACTGAGAATCCTGAATGAGCACATCCATATTTACGATGCCCTCTTTAAGTTTTTCGGCATAGTCGACCGCTTCCGCTTTTCGGTTTAAATAGAGATCATGAAGCTGAAAGAGCAATTGGTTCCAGTTTCTGTTCGGAAAGTAGGTGCCGCCATGAATGGGCCTTCCGTCAGGCAGGCAAAACATGTTCAGGGGCCAGCCACCACTCCCGTTAATGAGCTGAACGGCATCCATATAGATCTGATCCACATCCGGACGTTCTTCTCTGTCAACTTTAATGCAGACAAAATATTCATTCATGATGGCGGCCGTGTCTTCGTCTTCAAAGCTTTCGTGTTCCATCACATGGCACCAGTGGCAGGAGGCATATCCAATGCTAACCAGCACCAGTTTATCTTCTGTCCGGGCTTTATTCCACGCCGCTTCACTCCATTCCATCCAGTTCACAGGATTATGGGCATGCTGAAGCAGGTACGGACTTTGTGCATGGATAAGGGAATTCGTATACTTGGGGGCCTCCGCCATATGTGCTAACTTTACGACTTAACATGAATAAAGGCAAATATTTCCTCTTTTTTATCCTTTTCCTGATAAATTTAAAGGGAATCAATGCGCAAAATCTCGACTTTCTCTGCGATTCGGTTGTGCGGGCTGTTCAGTTGGAAAGCGCCAAAAAACTGATGGACCTTTGTCCGGATTACAAAGCGCTAAAAGCCGTGTATGACACGAATGATATCGATCAGATGAATTATCAGATCGGTTTGCGGCAGAAAGAACTGGAATACTGGACCAGCCGCGACATGAAAAATCTGAAAAAGTATGCGGACAAGGAGCATATCAACCTTGAAAAATTAGAGAAGACAGAATATGTGTACGAGATACTTGCCAATGAAGACGGGCATAAGTATGCACATGTTCAGGCGAAATGCCTGCATCGTTCGCAACCCTATATTCTCCATTTTGTTTTGATCGAATTGAACGCAGGCTGGTATTATGGAGAAGGTTTGCGTATTGAAAAACGTATCGTACCCAAAGTAGAGATACCGGATTATGAAAAAATAGACCGGGAGCGGGAACGAAGAGCCCGGGAGCGCGAAAAGGCAAGGCAGAGGGCTATAGAACAACAGAAAAAACAGGAAGACTCATTGCTTAAAGTAGAGGAAAACAGGTTCAGGGACAGTGTGAAAGTGGCTCAGCAGCAACTGAAGATACGGGAGAAGGAAGTGAGGGATAGTTTAAAGGCCAGTGCACTCATTCAAAAGGAGCTTCAAAAGCGTATTGCGGATAGTGTGAAAGTGGCCGATAAATTGGCGAGAGAGTATGAGAAAGAAAAGAAGCTAAAACAAAAGGAAGAGGCCAGGAAACAACGCGAAAAGGAGCAGGATGAAAAGGAGGAGCAGGATGCAAAGGAGAAAAAGATTAAGAAGAAAGAGCGGAAGGAGGAGCAGGATGCTAAGGAAAAGAGGATAAAGGAGGAAAAGAAGATAAAGGAGAAGGAGAAGAAGGAGCAGGAAAAACAGAAAGAGAAAGAGCGGAAAGAGAAACAGAAGGAGAAGGAGAAAGATTTGGAATAAAGGAGAGAGGCCATCGTTCACTGAGCTCTAGCCTGCACTGAGCCAGCCGAAGGGAAGTGAACGGTGGGAGAGCACTCACTAAGGTCCCTTCGACCCGGCGTGGGGATTGTTCAAGGTCTACTAAGTCTTTTGTCGGCTCAGGGACCGGGAAGCCCCGTTCACTGAACACTTTTACCCGCCGAAGCTTCAGCGTAGGCGGGGAACACTACTTCTCCCCCCCCAAAAGCCACCGCTTAGTCAGGCGAATATGGTAATCCAGAAAAGCACTCACGCCTTTATCGAACTCTGCGCTGCCTAAAGAATTGCCGGCTGTGTCCAGTACTTTACCTGCAAATTGAACTTCAAAACTTTTGGGATTGGTAAGCGAATCCAGATTAAACACATTGATAATTTTAGCGACCACATAACTCAGTTGAACGGCCGGCATACGTCCGCCACGGCCCGAGGAGACCCCGACAAAGGAAAAAACTTTGTGGTTCCATAGGTCTTTAAAATGCGTTTCTGCCAGACGGTGTACGAGTTGGACCATTTCTGCAGAAGGGAACCAATTGTATTCCGGGGTTACAAATAGGATAGCATCGGCATTGCGCATGGAGCTGATCAGCCTGTCCTGAAATGGAGTAAGGGCGTTAATATCCAGTTCGCCATTAAAAAAAGGGATATCATAATCTTCAAAGTTTACGACTTCAACCTCATTTTCACCGAGTTCTGCAAGTACCCGCTCCAATGCGCGTGAAACCAAAAGAGAGGTGCTGTTTTTTCTTGATGAACCGGATAAAATGGTATGTTTCATGGATCAACTACGAAAGTAAATGCTTCTCATTGGGGAAAAAAATGAAAATTGCTGTAACTTCTTTATTAATAAGGCGTCTTAGGTACATAAAGGTTGAACCGATTTGAACGTAACAGAATACAATCTCTGTGTTGAACAACTTAGTGACCGGGTTTATCGATTTGCGCTGAAAAGCCTGAAAGATGAAGACCGATCGCAGGATATCGTACAGGATTGTTTTGAAAAACTATGGCTTAAGAAGGATGGGATCGCCTTTGAAAAGGCAAAATCGTATCTGTTTACTTCGGCCTATCATGCCATGGTCGATTTTTGGCGAAGGGAAAAATTCAGAGGTGAGGCAGAGAATCTGGAGGAAACATTCAGCTACGAACCCCATCAATACAGTGGTTTAAAACCAATTATCAACCGTGCATTGGACAAACTGCCTGAAATACAAAGAACAGTCTTGCTCCTGCGCGATTATGAGGGTTATGATTACGGGGAAATCGGACGCATTTGTGATTTGAACGAATCGCAGGTGAAAGTGTATATTTACCGGGCCCGCCTGGCAATGAAAAATTATTTAGGTTCACTAAAGGCAGTATTGGGATGATCAACGAGACGAACTATCATGTGTATCTGGACGATTTCGTCAACGGACTTCTCGACGAGGAGTTGGAGCTGGAATTTGTTGCCTTCCTGGATAAACACCCGAATATTCTGGAAGGAGAGTCTTTAGATTCCTTCGAAGCCGAACTTCCTCATGCATTTAAGTCGGGCCTCAAAAAAGAGATCCCGTTTAAAGAGCGCAGTCCCGACGAACTACTCGTAGCCTCAATGGAAGGCGATCTTACTGAGCAGGAAGAGGCAGAATTGGCTGAGCAGATAGCAGCCACACCTTCCCTGCAAAAAGATAAAGCCATATTTGCCCTTACCCGTCTTGAGGCGGATCTGAGCATTAAATATCCATACAAAAAGAACCTGCGCAAACGTCCGGTTGTTTTACTCTACACACGTTGGGCAAGCGCGATTGCAGCGGTATTTATTTTGGGCATGTTACTTTTCCGTTTCCTTGGAGCAGATCAATCGTCTGATAGCCGGCAGGCACGTATCACCCCTCAAACACAGTCGCCTAGCGAAATTCAGACGCGTGTTCCGGGTGAGATTGCAGATAGCCGGGAGGAAATCGCCATACAGGTTGCTGAAGGGCGTAAGCCTACATATAAACAACCCTCAGATCCGCAAAAAAACCGGAAACAGGAAAATCCTTCTTCCTTACCCAATCAAACATTCGCCATTGAAGCACCTGATCTTCATGATGAGCTGGTTTTGGTGAGGCTGGAAGAAAACCCGGATATGGAAACAAACAGACAAGTCCTGGCCTCAGGTGATCAATCTGTTTGGCAGTGGGCTTATAAAAAGGTTAGGGGCAAAGTGGGTGAAGCAGAGATCATCGTTCCCGAAAAGGAAATTCCCCGTGATGCCGCAAACCTGGTTCTCGCCAAAGTGGCACCGGTCATTCAGTACAATCAGGATGGCAATGGCAGCTCGTTCCGTATTGGCGGACTGGAGATCAACCGACGCACTACACATTAATTATTACTTTTTTTTATGGATGCTGTAACTCTTTTGGAGGCACTGCGTCTTACTCTCAAACAAACAAGAAAATGACACCATTACACGTAAAAAAAGGGATCGCCCTGTTGGCTATAGCTTTCACCGCGTTCCATGCCGCTCAGGCTCAGGAGAAAGAAGAAACTCCGGATACGACAAAAAACAAAGAACAAGTGGAAGTGATTACCATTCCCATGAACACCGGAAGGATGGAGGTGCGCATTTACGCATCTGACGATACTACCCAAAAGGGTGGAGATGATGATAAATCTTCCAAACCGGAATTAAGAAAATTCTGGAGCGGCTACGATTTCGGCTTCAACGGCTACATGACCGCATCCGGAGCGACGACCATGCCTACGGGTTCCGAGGGTTTTGAAATCAATCAGGGCAAATCGCTATACATGGGATTTAACTTTTATGAATTGGGTATCCCGATCTACAAACACAATGTGGTTTTGTTAACCGGACTGGGTATAGATTACAATAACTACCGTTTTAAAAACAATTATTCTCCCTTTGGAACTCCTGATTCTTCCGGGAAATACCTGGAGCGCGACTACGAACAAAACCGCCTAAAAACCTTTTATGCCACCATGCCTTTAATGCTTGGACTGGATTTTAGTAAACCGGACAAAAAAGGCTTTCATGTAGCTGCCGGAGTTGTTGGCGGGGTGCGTATCGGATCTTATACCAAAGAAAAATATAACGAGGGAAATGACGTGATCAAAACAAATACCCGTGGAGAACATGATCTCAATCCCTTCCGTTTAAGTGCTCAGGCCCGGGTTGGATATGGCGACTTCACTGTATTTGCCAGTTATGCCCTTACTGAGATGTTCCGGGAAAATACCGGAAAACCTGAGCTGTATCCCTTCAATTTCGGGATATCCTTCGGGGGTTGATCTGCATTCTTTTCATCCTTCATACTTGCGAGCGAGGCGCGTTTCCGAAAGGGAATGCGCCTTCTTTTTTACCCCAACAAGGTCATCCAGGCACTTTTGACATCCCCGATCAGTAAATACTCTTTTGCTAACAAATGCCGTTCGTATTCCAGGGATTCGGGATCGATGCCAAAGCGTACGATTAAATTTTTATAGGGGCCTGAGGTTTCTATAAAATGGCTGATCTCATTTTCGGTGGGGAGGGTTTCAATATTCCCCAATTGGCCCAGGTTGTTGCCGGTAAGAACCGTGCTTAGGCGTATGGATTCGGGAATTTGATCGACACCGATTCCCTTATTTCGGGTTGGTTTTTCAATTTCAAAAAGTGCATCGCCAAAGGCTTTGGCATACCAGTCGCCACCGAGGCGGGCAACAAGCTGAATTTTGTTTTGATCGATATGTCCCTCGGCATCCAGCACCGTTTCGGAAATATGCATTTTCAGGATCTCGCAGATGATGAGGTTAGCTGCGCCGCCTTCCGTACCCGTTTCGATAACCTGGCGTACTTTGCATTCAAACTGTACGGGTGATTCTTTCACGCGGGGAGCCCGGATCAGGTCGGAGGGGAGTTCGGTAAATCCGGCTTTTTTGAATTCGTTTACACCCTTTTCATACTCGGTACTGGCCAACGACATTTGCCATACCATGTCGTAATTCACCACGTTGATGCATACTTCCATGGTTTCAAGCACATTTTCCAGGGTATGTTTGATGGTATTGTCGCGCACCCTGCGGGCAGGTGAAAAAATAAGGGTGGATGGGTTACTCCCAAAAGCATTAAAAAAGCTGAACGGACTTAGGTTCACGTTGCCTTCTTTATCGACCGTGCTGGCAAAACAAATGGGCCGCGGCGCGATGGAAGAAAGCATGTACGCATGGAGTTTGTTGGTGGATATTTCTCCCGGGATGATACTGAGCATGGTACAAAGTTATTCTATTTCAACTTTTGACCTTTATTCGCCGCTTGTCGGGGAATTATTCTTCGAGAACAAACCTAAAATACCATCCATCCATTCCTTCGATTTTTAAATAATAAAAACCCGGTTTTAATCCGTCTATTTCAAATTCGCCCACATTTACCTCTTCATTAAACACTTCAACTCCCTGGGAAGAATAGATGCGCACGACAGCCCTTCCTTCTAAACCATGCAGATGCAAAGTTCCTTTAGTCGGGTTTGGATAGAGCGAAACACTGCCTGATGGAATTTGGCTGAACCCTGTTGTTATGAAGTACAGGGTGTCAGAAGCCGCCGGACAAAGCGATTCGGAATAGAACACCATTAATTTACCATTTCCCTGAGCGAAGATGGCGGATATGGTGTCTTTGTTTGAGGCAGATAAAAGGGTGCCATTGTCGATGGTCCATAGGTAGGTTCCGGATCCTGTGTGGCCGATCTCCGCGGTAAACAGATTGATCTGACCTGCAGACCCGGAGACATTTCCGGTGATCTCAATTTGATCGGCGCCGTTAACCCGAATATTTCCTAATGGGATACTGATTGGGCAATAAATACCACCTGGCAAAAATTCTCCGGGATATGCGTCAACCGAGGCTGGGAAAATTCCTCTCTGAAGTGAATTCAGGGTAAATAAAGAAGTATCTCCAAAAATTTCCTGTTTGTCACCGGTCTGAACGAGGTATTGAACGTCCTGTCCCAAACCCGTTGAAAGATTATTAATGAAAAGAGCCTCATCGTTGCACAATACCGTATCCGTTACAAGGTAGTCCAGGCTGATTTCCAGATCTATCAGGGTATCAAACTGGATCGTTCGTGAAGCGATCTGATATACCAGCCCATATTGATTTTCATTGAGGACATCGAATGATAAAATAACAGGCTCGCTGTTCGTGAACATAGAAATGGGGCCATTGCTTCCTGGTCTGACCCCGCTTTTAATTTCCGGCAAACAGGGAGTTCCATAGCGGCTCAAACACGGATCCAATACGACGCTTTGTTGTTCGAATTGGATATAATAGTCGCAATCCCGGTTGATGAGCAAACCATTCAGGTCGGGGTTAAATTGCGTTTGCGGATCGCCTTGTTCCAATTTAGGACCCAGGGAAGAGGTATCTGGAAGAATCCCAAGGTTAGGGCTGATGCCAAAAACAGGTATTTCTTTTCTTAAGGTTTGTTTTCTACCGGTACTGTCTTTGCTAATTGCTTCGATGGTATACCAGCCGGTGTCGGTGGGAATAAATTGAGCGTTTATGCCCGTTGCGAAAGTTGATCCATTGGCTTTCCATTCCACGGTTTCATAACCTCCCGAAGGCGTGGGACGATTTCTTCCATCCGGATAATGCAGGGGATCCCGCCAATAGGAATATGCATCGAAGGGAGCTCCGGTGAACGGATCTGGTTCTTCCAACAGGTACAAAAGCGTATCCATCATTTGAAGCGTATCGCCAATGAACAGGAAAGTATCCGCAGTAGGATAAGAGAGTATCAATGCGTTTACATGGCCGTTCACTGTATA
Organism: Bacteroidota bacterium; assembly: GCA_003531115.1. Lineage (GTDB taxonomy): Bacteria > Bacteroidota > Bacteroidia > UBA8524 > UBA8524 > UBA8524. Next base: position 8,033 of record DQHT01000158.1, read on the forward strand.
ATTAATTTGGTAAGCATCACATCCTTCAATGTGCATAAACGTATTAGAAAAGCGACCATTCCTGAGAAATTGGGTTGGGGGCAATTCGATCAGCGTATCCCGCCAGTCCTGAAAAATTAGTTGCCCTCCATTGCTATGGCGAATGAGGATGGAGTCCTTTATTTCCGGCCCAAAGGTTGTGCCCTCCGAGCGAAGAATGTAATCGTATGAATTTGCCCCAACCTGATGGTTTCGGATAATTTCATCGTGTCGTCCCCATCCTGAAATGTTGCCATCCAATACAAAGTCAGGTTGGATACCAAAGTATAGCTCACTGATATCCTGGAGTCGGCGGTCTGTGAGGTTTATAGTCAGGCTATCGCTGTTCGTGTATTGGGCTAGCGTGCTGGTAAATCCTAAACTTTGACGAGGAAGAAGGATCGCTTTATGGAACCAAATGATGGTATCGCAATATCCCTGACCCGAGTTGGAATCGCCGTTCATAAGGTGTAATCCAACGGTGGTATAGCCATCTGTATGAAAGGATTGGCGATATCCAGCAGTAAAATAGGCCTGGTGAATAGCTGCGCCTGAAATCTTAACAAATGGATTCGGTGTGTTGTAGTTGTAACGGGTTTGCCCTTCATTGACCCAGGAGTCGAGAACATTCGGGGTATTGTCGTTCCGGTCAGCCAGGGAGTCGGTCAGGATACGGAAAGTGGTTTGGGGACGGCCACTTTTTGTATTCCAGCGCAGATAAAAATCATTCGTAAAAATACAATTTGATTCAATTTCAAAATCATCCAGCTTTGGTGTTCCAAACTGCAAGGTGAGCGAATCGACAGTGCCTTGCATGGAAACCGTATCTACACAGGTGTAATGAACGGTATATATCTCCTGCCCACCAAAGAGGTGTTTTGCCGCAGAATCCAGGGAATAGCGGCAATTTGAATTCACGTTAATGCCGTTTTTGGTATCGGTAGTACAGGCCGGGGCTGCCAGGTCGCCAAAATCCCATACACCCTTTACACGATCATGCCGGTTTCCACCTGCAAGGTGATCATCGGAGGGGTTTGCATCATTAAAATAGTAAAGGCTTGACTGGGAAAGGAATACCGTATCGGCGGTGCTGCAAGAAGCCAGTACGGTATAGCCAGGTGGGTTTATATGTGCAAGCGGACCGCTAATAAATACGTCGAGGGAATCGGCCAGGGTTGAACAAGCAGGGGCTATTTCCTGCAGGATGACAGTATATTTCCCGGGACCAGAAAAAGTATGTTTTGCAGTATCTTTAAAAGCAGCGTTCATTGGACCGCTACTGGGATCACCAAAATTCCAGTAAAACTGCGCCTCCGGATGGGGGGGAGTGGAAAAGGAAATCGTCGCATCTTTTATAAAGAGGGTGTCGGCCTTATCAGTCGTGATAATTGGGTTGAATACAGAGCGCCGAAGTGCATCGGTTCTTTCACAGCCATCTTTATCCCACACTTTTAGTGCGAGTGTAGGCAATCCTGAAACATTCAGCGGGTAGGCAAAGGCCAGGTGGGTAGATTCAAAGGGAACACCATCCAGCATCCATACAAATGAATCAATTTTTGTACTGTCGAAAGTGATGGATAAGTCCGTGCCTCCGTAGGTTATCGGACCACACCAGTTACCTTTAAAAGTATATAAGTTAACACCAATGCCCTTCAAATAATTCGCAGGATATAGATGCCCGCTCTCACAGCCTCTTTGGTCAATAATTTTGGCGTTTAAATAGTATTGGCGGGAATTGAGGGAAACGTAGGTATGACAAACCGAGTCGCCGGTATTGAACTTTCCGGATACCTCAGGGGATCCATCCCCAAAGAGAATATAATGGATCGATGACCCTGAATCTTCATTCCAGATCGTACTTTGGTTTTTGATACAGATATTATTACCCTCAAAACACTGCGTATCACCAGTGGTAATGACATAATCAACCAGCGGACGCGGTGCCACAAAAAATGCGGCTGTATCCACACAGGTCGTTTGTCCGGCAGTATTCAGGCTTGTTACGATGAGTTGATAATTACCTGTGTCATACCAGATTCTAGACTTACTTCCATCAATCCTCTGGCCATTCAATTCGTATAGAAAAGAATCGGCCGTTGCGAAAGTTGGTCCCAATAATTGAACGGGCAATAAGGAAGCAATATTCTTGCAAAGGGTATCGCTTGTAGTATGAACAAGACATTGGGCTTGCAGAATTTGAACGGAGAAGGCCAGGAAGAAGAGGGGAGCAGCAAAAAGACGATTCACAGAAAACTTCATCGGAAAAATATTTTGGTACAAATTGATTCTGCAAGGTAAGTATTTCTTAGCAGAACTATTCCTCGATCACTTCCATCACCCAGCGAAAGCCACGCTCGGGAGAAGAGGACTTTTGGCCAGCATAAGTTTCTCTTGAATTGGGCATCAGATAAAAGCCACTTGAATTCCAATTACCCCCTTTTACGATTCCATCCATAGCCACAAATTCGGCGACATTCCCGGCCATGTTATAGAGGCCAAATCCATTCGGCCAATAAGATTCACAGGGGGTTGTATAGTCGAAGCCAATTCCGTTACCCCTGCCTTCTGACCAGAAATAGGTATAGAAAGGGTTTAGAGTAGTCCTTGGTTTAGTTGAGGAGTAGAAGTGCAGCGTATCTGGATAGGTTTGATGCGACTCTCGAATATTTCTAAAATTAAGTGTGGAATCCGAAAATACAATGTATGCGCTGTCTTGAAGTTCTACGATCCAAGCGGCTACCGGATTCCAAAAGTTGGAAGTAAACAATCCGTCTTTCTGCCGAAATTTTCCATTGTTGGTCACCTCATAAATATCCTCTCCACCCAGATAAGCATACATCCATTCTGCTTCTGTAGGGAGTCGGAATTTGACTTGTTTATATTTTCGTTTGGGGCTCTGGTTGTACTGTGTTGTCAACCAGTTCAGGTATAATTCAGCCTGATGATGGCTTATATTGACGACCGGATAAGCATTATAAGCAGGGTGATAATGGTAGTATTTCACAAAAGGTGCATTAAGTGTAAGTGGCATTTTCCATCCCTGGCTGTCCAACACAACTTCATTCAACTTATCCGGTTGGTTCACCCTGATCCAGTCTACATAAAGCCGATAATCCAAATTGCTCACCTCATAGGCAGAGAAATAATGACCACCTGCCTTGCATTGGATGAAAGGATATGTTTCCCGCTTAAAGCCCAACTCGTCGGTATAGGGTTTGGGAGCCTGGGCACTCTCGAGATTGACCAGATATGCCGACCAACCCCCGGAATTGGAAAGGACCAGATTTCCGAAAAGTTCATTGCGAAACGCTTTACCCCAAACCTGTGTTTGACTAATAACAACCGTGTCGGCCGGTATAAAACAGGCTTGTTTTTCAATCGCCTTCAACGTTTTTTTCTCGAACTGGGCCTCACTTATCATAGAAAAAAGGAAAAACGAAAGAAGGATGGCAGTTTTCATCAGGTAAATTTTATTTCCAAATATCGGGATTAGCATTTATTTTTACCCACAAACAGTACTACACAATGATCGAACTTAACCTTACCGAACAGGAAATCCAAGCCGAACAGGCCAGTTTTATTTCCAAGGTTTACGCATGGATGTCGACCGCTTTATTGATTACCGGACTTGTAGCCTGGTACACAGCCAATTCTCAGGTGATGGTCGAATTTATATTTAGCAATGTTTTTGTTTTTTATGGACTGATCATTGGCGAACTTCTTTTAGTAGGTGTTTTGGCCGGACTGGTAAAACGGATGTCGGCATTAACGGCCACACTGATCTTTGTCCTTTATTCGGTATTGAATGGTTTGACCATGTCCTTTATCTTTTTGCTGTATACTAGTGAATCGATATCAAGTACTTTTTTGGTAACCTCCCTCACCTTTGGGGTGATGAGTGCTTTCGGGTATTTCACCAAACGCGACCTGACTTCCATCGGCAATATCATGTATATGGGGTTGATCGGGATCATCATCGCCAGTGTGGTAAATATTTTCTTCGCTAACGAAATGCTTTACTGGATCATCACCTATGTTGGGGTCCTGGTATTCGTGGGACTTACCGCTTATGACACGCAAAAGATCAAAGCGATGAACATCATCGGAAATGAGGGCACGGATGAGGACCGCAAAGAAGCCATTATGGGAGCGCTGACCTTGTATCTTGATTTTATTAACCTCTTCCTGATGCTGTTGCGTTTGTTGGGGAACAGGAAGTAGGGGTTCCGGGTTTCGGGTTTCAGGTTCTGACAGGCTGGCGCACGAATAATTTAACGCGGTGGCCCTGCTTCGCTATCGCTTCGCAGGGCGCAGCGCGGAGAGTTGGAGTTTGCTCGGCAGATTGCTTAAGCCAGAAGGAGACGTGGATTTGTTTGCCGAAGAATTGGATAATTTGAAGAGAGGATTTCTATGAAGAAGGGGGTATGCATCATTATAACCGGAATTTTCTTTTCCTGTCATTCAGGCAAAGAGGCAATGAGGCAGGAAATGGTCGTTCATGATACGGTGATGCTTGTTGAAAAGCAGATAGATACCTTATATATCCATAAACAAAACGAATTCGAAAACTCAGCATTTTTGATCCACGAAAGGCTGCCCGACTGGTTTCAAAAAACAGAAATACTCAAGGGAATAAAAATCAGGGAGGACTATCAGATCGACAACAGGCTAAATCCGTTCTATTTTGAAGAAGACTTTAACGGAGACGGACATCTTGATCTTGCCATAGCCGTTAAAGAAATTAGTACTGATAAAGCTGGATTTGCTATTATCCATGGAGGAAGCAATAAACTGTTTCTGATTGGTGCAGGCACACAAATAAAAAACGGCCTGTCCGACGATATGAATGGGTATGATGTATGGAAAGTGAGCCGGGAAAAGAAATATAATACCGAATTAGACGAAAATTATAAGGAAGAGTATATTTTTCTTTCAACCCCTGCTTTGGAATTGACCAAAACGGAAATTGGTGGAGGTATCGTCTTTTGGAACGGTAAAGAATACGCCTACCTGCACCGGACGTGTTAATTATGTCTGAGCGCTCTGACACACAAAAGTTGGAATTTGGTACTGCTATACGGATTCCTCATAAGCAGCCTTAATCCATTTTAAGACTTCAGCATTGATACTATCCAAAGTATGGATCTGAATTCGGTTGGTACACATGGCTCCAAACGGACCTGAGTTTTCAAGTATTCCTGTTGGTTCCTGGGCTTTGAATTTGAGTCCAAGATCGATGCGGGTTTTGGAAGCGGGTTTGATCAGGGCAAACTGCTTTTTACGGATAAAACTTACACTGTCCTTTTTAGGAGTGACGGCAATATCGTTGCCTAATTTTCTAATTTCACTATTTAGTTTGTCATAGATTGGCCTCAGGTCTTCTTTGCCTTTGTATTGGCCGATCAACAAGGCATCATCATCAAAGGAGGCGGCTGCAGATTGATTGGCAGCATGAGCAACAAAATTTGCAAAACCATGGCTAAACGCATGTTCCGTTTTCAAATAATCGACAATGGCCATATGTTTTTCTTTGCCTGATTTTTTTACCACATCGATCCAATGATCTAGTCCTTTGCCTGTCTTTTCAATAAGTCCTTTTTCCATGTTTAAGGGAATAATCACCGAAATTTAAAAACACACGCGCAAATTTCAACACGAAATCGATAAACGGCATTCCGGCTTAGCTTGTTGATACCATTTGTATGATCTGCCAATGTTTTTCTATATTGTAGATGAATCCTCATTCGTTTGTTATGAAAATTAAAGTCAAAACACCCCTGTTTCTTGCATTGATCACCACGTTTATTTTGAGCGCCTGTGGAAGCAGTACATCGCTGACCAATGGTCCGAAAACAAAGCTGAAGGACGACAATACCTTTTTGCTCACTGAAATTTCAAGCGACAAAAGTTACGGGTATACGGAAGAAAATCCGATCAGGGTGGGGGGTGCCCTGGATGATGGTCCTGTGAACGAACGACGTTTTTTGAATGCCCTGGCGGGACCGGATGGGCAGGACATTACCTATACCCGCACCGGAAGTTGTTGTCCGTTTAAAACACCGAACGGCATTCAGGGAACCGGTTTGCTTGACCGTTATGAAGTAAGCATTAAAGGATTAAGCAAAAAGAGGATCCTGTATATCAACATGTACGACAGGGCGATCCTTAAGGCTCCATTTGGTTTTACCATCAAAAAATAAAAAAAGGCAGCCATTACGACTGCCCTTTTATTCAAAGTATTTTGGTTCGAATCTGTTTATGCGCCAACATTTCTGCGGATGATATTCAAAGCAGCTCCGGCTTTGAACCACTCGATCTGCTGCTCGTTGTAGCTATGATTGGCCAGGATGGTTTCCATGGTACCATCCTTATGATTTAAAACAATCTTTAAAGGAATATTGGGTGTAAAGGTGGTTAATCCGATGATGTCGATATCGTCATCCTCACGGATCTTGTCGTAATCTTCAGGATTAGCGAAGGTAAGGGCAAGCATTCCCTGTTTTTTCAGGTTTGTTTCGTGGATTCGGGCAAACGATTTCACAATTACCGCTTTTACGCCCAGATGACGGGGTTCCATGGCCGCATGTTCGCGGGAAGAACCTTCCCCGTAGTTTTCATCGCCAACAACAATACTACCGATCCCTGCAGCTTTATAAGCACGCTGAACATCCGGAACGGTTCCGTATGCCTGGTGGATCATGCTTTTCACTTCATTGGTTTTTTCATTGAAGTAGTTTACGGCTCCGATCAGGAGGTTATTGGAAATGTTGTCGAGGTGACCACGAAACTTCAGCCATGATCCTGCCATGGAGATATGATCGGTGGTACATTTACCTTTGGCCTTGATAAGGAGTTTCAGTCCGATCAGGTCTATTCCTTCCCAGGCAGGGAATGGTTCCAGCAGTTGCAAACGTTTAGAAAAAGGGTCTACGAGAACACTCACCCCACTGCCGTCAACAGCCGGAGCCTGAAATCCCGCATCTTCCACGGCAAATCCACGTGGAGGAAGCTCATACCCTGTTGGCGGATCCAACTTAACCTGTTCGCCATTTTCATTGGTGAGGGTATCCGTCAGGGGGTTAAAGCCCAGGTCACCGGCAATGGCTAATGCCGTTACCAGCTCAGGTGAACCTACAAAAGCAAAGGTATTCGGGTTTCCGTCCGCTCTTTTAGCGAAATTTCGGTTGAAAGAATGAACGATGGTATTTTTCTCCTGTTTTTCAGCGCCAACACGATTCCACATACCGATGCAGGGTCCGCAGGCATTGGCAAACACTTTGGCGCCAATTTTATAGAAAACATCGAGATAACCATCCCTTTCCGCAGTAAAACGAACTTGTTCCGAGCCGGGGTTAATGGCAAATTCTGATTTTATTTTTAAGTTTTTATCGGACACCTGCTGAGCCAGACTCACGGCCCTGCTTATGTCTTCGTAGGAAGAGTTGGTACAGGAACCGATCAGTCCCACTTCAATTTTGCTTGGCCAGCCATGTTTCAGGGCTTCCTCTTTCATCTGAGAGATAGGCGTGGCGATATCCGGAGAAAAAGGTCCGTTCAAATGCGGTTCGAGGGTATTGAGGTCGATCTCGATTACTTTATCGAAGTAGAGTTCAGGGTTGCTATACACTTCCGGATCTCCGGTGAGATGTTCGCTTATTTCATTGGCCATGGAAGCCACATCAGTTCGTCCTGTGGCCTGAAGGTAACGCGCCATACTCTCATCATAACCAAAAGTAGAGGTTGTTGCTCCGATCTCGGCGCCCATATTACAGATTGTTCCTTTTCCGGTACAGCTTAAGCTGAGGGCACCTTCGCCAAAATATTCCACGATAGCGCCTGTACCGCCTTTTACAGTAAGGATACCAGCCACTTTAAGAATGATATCTTTTGCAGAAGCCCAGCCATTGAGTTTTCCGGTAAGTTTGATACCGATCAATTTCGGAAATTTAAGCTCCCAGGGAAGCCCGGCCATCACGTCGCAGGCATCGGCTCCGCCAACACCGATGGCCACCATGCCCAATCCGCCGGCATTCACCGTATGGGAGTCGGTACCAATCATCATTCCACCCGGGAAGGCGTAATTTTCAAGAACTACCTGATGTATAATTCCCGCACCCGGCTTCCAGAAACCGAGGCCATATTTATTGGAAACGGAAGCAAGAAAATCGAATACTTCTTTGCTTTCCTCGGTAGCCATGCGCAAGTCGGTTTCAGCTCCAACCTGGGCCATGATAAGGTGATCGCAATGTACAGTAGAGGGCACAGCTACTTTAGGGCGACCGGCCTGCATAAACTGTAACAAGGCCATCTGGGCCGTTGCGTCCTGCATGGCCACACGGTCGGGGGCGAAGTCAACATACGAATTTCCCCGCTCATAAGCCTGGGTGGCTGAACCATCCCAGAGGTGGGTATAAAGAATTTTTTCGGAAAGGGTAAGCGGACGACCCACTACTTTTCTGGCCGCTGCGACCCGCTCGGGAAAACGGCTGTACACCGCTTTTATCATGTCTAAATCGAAAACCATAGTCTGAATTAAACTCCCTTTATGGAGGAGCGCAAATTTAAGTTTTTCCGAGGGGAAATGCGAGGGGAACGGGTACTTTTTGGTCTCGGGATTTTGGACCATAGACCATGGACCATGGACCATGGCGATTAAGCTGGTTTGACAAGGGCGCTTTGATCAAAAATGAATGTACCAGCATACTTAAAATATGCGAAGAGCGTTTTAAGTCAAAATCCCTTCCCAATCGGAATTGCAATTACATGTCCAAAAGAAAAAAGTTCTTTTTACTTACTTTGATAATCATTTTATTCCCAATTGGGGTGTATGTTCTATTACCCACGGAAGGACGTTTAAACTGTGAGTTCGGGACTCATTTTGATAATAATCTTGAAGTCCATTACTTTATTTCAGGAACAGGTAGAATTTATCAAATGATGGGAGATAACGATGACGATCACTGGCCTTCACTAGCCGGAGGTTCAATCGAGGAACATGAAGTCATGGTTTTTATGGAACAGCTTAACCTCATATATTACGACAAAGAATATTATGATTTCGTTTTGCAAGGATTGAATTCTTTGGCCGCCACAACTTTTCTGGAAAACAAATTTACGTTCTACGGATATACAAAAGATGAAAAGTACGGCTCTACTTTGCACATTACATTGACCAAAAAGCGAGAAGGATATAGCGTTTTTATTTCAAATGGATTTGATTAGAGATGCGCCCATAGAATAAGAGATCCCCTCATCTCCTCATACAAATGTCCATACCCCAACTACATCTCCCCTCACTATCAGCCATGGTCCATGGTCTATGGTCCATGGTCCAAAACGCGTATTTTTGCCCCGGATGAAAGCCGACCTCAACCAAATAGCCACTGAACTTGCGGCCAAAGATTTTAACCTGGAGCTGGTCCCGAACATGGAGGCTAGAGAAGTCCTGGCGGATCGGATCGCCTGGTTATTGGAAAATAATCCCATTTTACTCAAGAGTATTTTCTACCGTATCGATCTGAACGAGAGCTTGTTAGGGATGGCTTTGGTAAGTATGGAAGGAAGGGCCCTGCATTTGGAACTGGCGGATCAGGTGCTGGAAAGAATGCGCAAAAAGGCTGAATGGAGGCTTAAAACTTCACAACGAAATTTAGATTGATCCGGCGCGAAGTCAGGTAATTCGGTACCGCAAAGGTGGTTCCGGTAACATCGCGAACCCAGATATAAGAGGCTACGTTTTGCACCCCGAGCACATTAAAAATATCCAGGCTTATCCAGGCTTCATCCACATGGCGGGCGAATTTTTTTCTTGCCGGACGGTCCGCTGAAATGATATCGCGTGAAAAACCAATATCCAAACGGCGGTAAGGGGGTATTTTAAACTGGTCGGTATAGCGGAAATCCCCGGTTAGGAAATAGGGCATTCCGGTGCCGACCACCAGGTTAAGTGACACTTTGTATTCCGGCCATTTTTCGAATTCATCCTGGAAAAATATGCCCAGATTCACCCTTTGGTCGGTAGGCCTGCGGAGGTAATCGGTGGTGATCTGTTCCCCCGCAGTATTGGTATAGGTGATCTTTTCTTTGGTTTGCATCACCGACAAGCTAAACCAGGATTCCAGCCCCTTTACAAACTCGCCGTTGACCCGGGTATCAATTCCAGCGGCATAACCTTTCGCACCGTTGTTGGCATAATAGCGGATACGCACATTTTCATACAGGTAGGGATCCAGGAAATCGAGCTGTTTGTAATACATCTCGCCTGAAAACTTGAAGGGCCGTTTCCACATGCGGAAATAAAAATCCGTTCCTACCACATAATGGATGGAACGTTGGGCCAATAATGCGGTATTCACATTTCCGGCAAGGTCCCGCATTTCGCGATAGAAGGGGGGTTGGTTATAAACGCCAACCGATGCCTTAAACAGGATGTCTCTTTTTTTCAGGGTGTCGGGCAAACTGTCGCGGCCATTAAACACCTTATTCGGTTCAAAGGAAAACTGAACACGCGGACTAACAATCGTTTGTCCGTTCAGGTCCCAATATTGGGCACGAATACCGGTGTTCAGGACCATGGCGCTGGCTTTATTGAGTTCCCAGTTTTGTTGGATATAGCCGGAATAGCGGTTAGAGATGAGCGTGTTTCGGCTGCGAATGGTGCTAAAAAGGAAAAGTGAATCCTCCGGGTTAAGGGGAACAGAATAATCAACCGAGTCGTTGTATACCCATTCGTTCAGCACATCCCGAATGGCTTCGTGACGGTATTCCACGCCATAATTCAGGTGCCATATTCCTTTATAATAAGATGCCTTGGCACCTCCCGTATACATCTGTACTTCCAGTTCATTGCGGGCATGATTGATAAAATAGCCTGCTCCCCGGTTAAATTTGGCCTGCCCGAAGGTTGCCGAGCCCAGGTCTTTGTCCAATTCATCCAATCTATAGGCCCCTTCTACCGTATAAAACTCACGCTCGTTGCTGTATAAAGATGAACCAATGACACGCAGCTGAAAATAACGATTGGGCGTGTATTTTAAAGTCAGGGCATTGGTGCTGGTGGTATACTGCATCAGTTCACCTCCATTAAAAAACACGGTGAGTTGCAGGGCTTCGGTCACCGTTCCGAAAGATGTTACCTGGCTTTCGGGCACAAACTGAAACTGGTTCTGGGCTATCCCTCCCAAAAAGCTTAACTGGGTTTTTGAGTTGAGCTCATAGGCCATTACCGTTTGCAGATCGAGGTAACGGGGTTTGTAATTTCCCTGTACATCCAGACTGCCAAACAAATAAGCGTTGGTGCGGTAGCGGGCTCCGACCAAATAACGAAAACGGGGCCCCACCTTGTCTTCAACAAATACTGAAACCCCCAGCAAACTTACCCGTGCTCCCGTGGCAAAACTATCCGGCTCCCGGTATTTGACATCCAGAACCGATGCCATTTTATCTCCATATTTAGCCTGAAACCCCCCGGCTGAAAAGGAAATATTCTCAACCAGATCCGGATTGATAAAACTTTGTCCCTCCTGTTGTCCGGAGCGGATCAGCTGAGGACGATATACCTCGATATCATTGACATAGATGAGGTTTTCATCGTAATTCCCTCCACGAACATTAAACCCGGAAGATAATTCGTTGTTGCTGCTCACGACGCCCAGGGTTTTTAACAGACTCTCCACCCCGCCAATTGCTGAACTGAAGCGATCCAGTTCTTTCGAACGAATGCTGATCACGGTTGGGTTCGTTCGCGTTTTATCGATGTTAATATCGACAGTAGGCGCAATATAGGTCGTTTGAATGCGGGCATTGATCGTTCTGCTTTCATTCTCGGCCAGAGGATCTATTTCCATAAAAAATCCCTTGCCCACATAAGAAAAGACGAGAACCAGTTTTTTATTGCTTTTAACTTTTATGGTGTAGCGTCCTTTATCATCGGTATAACTCCCGTCATTGGTTCCTTCCACATAAACATAGGCGCCTTCGAGAGGCGTTCCCAATGTCGAATCGCTCACGACTCCCTGAATAGTAGCCGTTTGCGCCTGAGCGACCAGATAAGTACAGATTAAAGAAAAAAGTAAAAGCGCAGTCCGCCTCATGTTCACAATTAAGCAACGAGAAAGCAGCGAATATAGTGTTTATGCGAATTGCTTTAATTGACGGATGGTCGAAAGCGGATCGGGGGAAGAGAAAACCGCATTGCCTGCCACCAGCACATCGGCCCCGGCTTTAACCAGCTTTTCAGCATTCGATTCGCTTACTCCGCCGTCTATCTCGATCAAAGCCTTCGAATTGGACCGAAGGATAAGCTCCTTAGCCTGGGCGATCTTTTTGTAGGTGTTTTCGATAAATTTTTGTCCGCCGAAACCCGGATTCACGCTCATCAATAGAACAAGGTCGATATCGCCGATGGTATCTTCAAGGACGGAAACGGGGGTATGTGGATTTAAGGCCACACCCGCTTTCATGCCCAGTTGTTTGATGTTTTGCAGGCTGCGGTGAAGGTGGGTGCTGGCCTCGTAATGGATGCTCAATATTTCCGCTCCCGCATCTTTAAATTCTTGGAAATAACGCTCGGGCTGAACGATCATCAAATGCACATCCAAAGGCTTTTTTGCATGTTTTTGCACCGCCTTCATTACCGGAAAACCGAAAGAGATATTCGGAACAAAAACGCCATCCATAATATCCACATGAAACCAGTCGGCCTCACTGGTATTGATCATTTCGATGTCGCGTTGGAGGTTTCCGAAGTCGGCGGAGAGAACCGAGGGAGCTAGTTTGAACATGGTGCAAATGTAACTGAAGGAAGTTCCAAGTTCCAAGGCTTGCGCATGAGTATTTTCGCGCGGCGACGCGGCGATATTTGTTTTTGATGACAAGTATTGCTTACGCCAGAAGAAGACGCGGTTTTTTATTCGTCGGCAAACAAAACCGCGCCTCTATTCCGGCGTAAGCAATAAGCCGAGCAAACTCCAACTCCTTTGCGTCACCGCGCGAAATTACTCGTGCGTCAGCCTGCCTGAACCCTGAACCCATTACCCTGAACCCCTTCAATGCACCTCCAACCCCGTAACATACCCCTTCCCAAAGCGCTCCTCGATCAGGCTGAGGATCTGGTCTTTGGAATAACGCAGTTCCTGTTTTAGGGGGGCAGAGGAGATGGTAATATGCAATACGCCGTTTTTTAGGACGATCTTTTCGGTCTTTTTAGCAATGAGCGGGCCTACGATGGCTTCCCAGTCGCGGGTGAGGTTGACCTCATTGACCTTGCTTTTCAAGCGGTACATCTGAAGCAGGTCTTCCAAAACTTTACCAAGTGGTTTTATGTCGCTCATGTTTCCAGTACAAATATCTCAGCTTTGCGACCGATTTCCGAGAAAATACTTTCCACGCGTTGTTTGTGGGTGTCGGTAAGGAAGATCTGTCCGAAATGATCCTGGGCGACCATTTGGATCAGCCGTTCAGCGCGGTATTCGTCGAGTTTTTCAAAAATATCATCCAATAATAAAAAGGGTTTGATTCCGGTTTTTTCCTTCAAATAGTCGAATTGGGCCAGTTTTAAAGCGATGAGGTAGGTTTTTATCTGCCCCTGGGAGCCAAATTTTTTAAGCGGGAACCCTTTGAGACTAAACAGCAAATCGTCCTTGTGAAGCCCCCGGGTGGTCCGGCCCAGATCCAGGTCGGCATTATTATTTTCCATCAGCAAAGTAGCCATGTCGCCCGTTTCCAGGTCGCTTTCGTAGTTGAGTCCTACCTCCTCTTCTTCCTGGGTGAGAACGGCATGATGCTCCTGAAAGGCCGGCAGGAAGGAGCTGATAAAGGCCTTACGTTGTTCATACAAATAGGCAGCCGGGGCGATAAGCTGGGCATTCAGGCTTTCCAGTAATAGGGTATCGACATAGCCTTTTTCATTAAAAATTTTGAGCTGTTTATTGCGCTGGTCCAGGGCTTTTTGGTAACGTAACAGATCATTCAGGTAGCGGGAATCGGTTTGGGAAAGGATCATATCCATAAACCGTCTGCGCTCTTCGCTGCCTTCATGGATGAGGCGGATATCTCCCGGTGCGATAAACACCACCGGCATTTTACCGATATGTTCAGCCAGACGGGCGTAAGGGTTTTTGTCGAATTGAAAGGTTTTTCCTTTTAAGCGGTCATATAAACAGGCCACTTCGTGCTGGCCATCCTTTTCCAGTTTGCCAAAAACGGAATAATAGGGGTCGCCGTGATAGATCGTATTGGCTTCGATGCTTTGGAAATAGCTCTTGCACATGCAAAGGGTATGAATGGCGTCGAGCACATTGGTTTTTCCCACCCCGTTTTTCCCACAGAAGGCGATCAAATCTCCCTGAAAATCAAAACGATGATCCCGGTGATTTTTAAAAGAGAGCAAACGGAGTTGTATTAGCTGCATGGTCAAATCTTTCCTGCCTCTTGCCAATTGTGGAATAGCTAAAAAAAACTATTTTTGCGCTTCCCATAAAGTGCCATGGCAAAACAAAAGTTCAACAAAGAAACCTATCTGCAGTGGTTCGAGCAAATGATGCTGATTCGCCGTTTCGAGGAGAAATGTGCACAGCTCTACGGACAACAGAAGATTAAAGGTTTTTTGCACCTCTATATCGGACAGGAAGCAGTAGTAGCCGGAATGATGTCGGCGATCACCAAAGACGACAAGATCATTACTGCATATCGCGACCATGGTCATGCTTTAGGCTGTGGTATGAGCCCGAACGAGATCATGGCTGAAATGTTTGGAAAAGTTACCGGCTGCTCCAAAGGCAACGGGGGCTCCATGCACCTTTTCAGCAAAGAGCATAACTTTTATGGCGGACATGGTATCGTTGGCGGACAAATCGCCCTGGGTGCCGGGATGGCTTTTGCCGAACAATATTTAGGAACAAAAAACATCAGCCTGGCATTTATGGGCGATGGAGCGGTGCGTCAGGGTGCCCTGAACGAAACCTTTAATATGGCCATGTTATGGAAACTGCCTGTTGTATTTATTTGTGAAAACAATGGATACGCCATGGGTACTTCTGTACAACGTACCACCAACATGACCGACCTTTACAAGATCGGCTTAGGATTCGATATGCCTTGTTCGGCTGTTGACGGAATGAGCTGTGAAGCCGTTCACGAAGCCATAGCTGAGGCGGCTGAGCGGGCAAGAAAAGGCAACGGACCTACCTTTCTCGAGATCAGAACTTACCGTTATCGTGGACATTCTATGTCTGACCCGGCGAAATACCGGAGTAAAGAAGAGCTGGAAGAGTACAAGTCGAAAAGGGATCCGATCGAGCAGGTTCGTCAGCATATTTTGAAAAATAAATGGGCTACAGAAAAAGCGCTCGAGAAGACCGAAGAAAAGATCATGAAGCTGGTGAACGATAGTGTTGACTTCGCGGAGGAGTCACCTTACCCACCGGCCGAAAATTTATACAAATACGTATACCAACAAGAAGATTATCCCTATATCATTGAATAAGAAACCATGAGCAATAAAAAAAATCATAACGACGACCTGGACCTGAATAAAAAACTCGGGGAAGAGCTTGGTCGTGCCGAGCATTTTGTGCAGAAGAACAAGAAACTATTGAGCATCATCATAGGTGGCTTAATCGTGCTTGTTGGCGGATATGTCGGCTTCAAACAATTAGTTATTGCTCCTCAGGAAGACGATGCCCAGGCGGCATTATTCAAAGTTCAGCAACAGTTTGCCGCGGATTCTTTTGCATTGGTAGTGAATGGAAACGAAAACGACATGAGTGCCGTTGAGATCGTTGACGAGTACGGAATGACCAAAGCAGGAAACCTGGCCGCATTTATGGCCGGAGTGAGTTACCTGCGTATTGGTCAGTTTGAAGATGCGTACGATTACCTCGACAAATTTGATGCAGATGACGATGTGCTTGGTCCCTTCGCGATAGGTTTAAAGGGCGACGCACTTGTTGAGCAGGAAGAAATTGAAAAAGGAGTGAAGCTGTATATGAAAGCAGCCAATGCATCGACCAACGAACTGGTGACCCCTTACTTTTTGAACAAAGCCGGTATTGCCTACATGGCTTTGGGAAAACCGGAAGAAGCGAAAAGGGTTTACACGCGCATCAAAGAGGACTTTAAAGAGACTCCGGAAGCAGCAGAGATCGACAAATACATTGCCCGCGCTGTTGCGAAAGCAGGAGAATAACCATGGCTACCAGCCTTAAAAATTTATCCCATCACGATCCGTCGGCAATTCCCGACGGGTCTTCTTTTTATATAGGCATTGCCGTTGCGGAGTGGAACCCTGAAGTGACCAATGCGCTTTTGGAAGGGGCTGTAGCGACTTTGCTCAGAGCGGGCGTAAAACAAGAACGTATTGAGATCCGCCGTGTTCCGGGAACCTTTGAATTGCCTTTAGCCTGTCAGTGGATGGCCGAACAGAAGAAGACAGATGCCGTTATCGGTTTGGGCTGTGTGATACAGGGGGAAACCCGTCATTTTGATTTTATCTGCGATGCCACTGCCAACGCCATGCAGAACGTTGCGCTGAAAAGCAATAAGCCCTGCATATTCGGGGTATTGACCACCGACACTCAGCAGCAGGCCCTCGATCGGGCAGGGGGGAAACATGGGAATAAGGGCGATGAAGCGGCTTTTACCGCGTTGAAGATGGTGGCTATTAGACCATAGACCATAGACCATAGACCATAGACCATGGACCATGGTCTATGGTCCATGGTCTAAAATTCTTACCTTTAGCTCGTGATTCGCCGTGAACTAAAAAGCTTCTCCCATGCCCTACGAGGATTGAAATTCCTTTTCCAGTCGCAGAAACATTTTCGCTTCCATGTTTTGGCTACTGTTCTTGTAGTTGCTCTGGGCTTTTGGTTTTCCGTTACTGCCCTTGAATGGGCTGTTCTGCTTCTTTGTTGTGGTGTGGTATTGATGGCGGAAGCATTAAACTCGGCTTTGGAAGCTGCATTGGATCACCTGCATCCGGATATCCATCCATCTGTCGGAAAAGCAAAAGATATGGCAGCGGCTGGGGTATTGGTTGTTTCGGTGTTGAGTGCGGTTATTGGGATTTTGGTTTTTTGGCCTTACGTATTGTAGTCCATAGACGATGGACCATGGACCATGGCGGGATTTTCGGCACATATAAAGACCCGCATTTAACCGCAGAGATCACAGAGTTATTTCGCAGAGGTAACAGAGAAAATTAACTTCTCCTCATCCCCTCACCGCGTCCGCCGAAGCTCGTGCAGACTCATCCGGCTTAAACCAAACCTGCCGAGCGCAGGCGGATCCCCTCACCGCGTCCGCCGAAGCTCGGGTACATTCATCAGAGTTAATCAAAACTTGCCGAGCGTAGGCGGACCAGTTCTACTTAAACCCCATCCTCCTCTCACTCTCTAACAAACTATTTTTCAGCATCGTTATATACCTGGTCCGGTATTTTTCGCCGCTGTTGCTGATCAGGATGGCTTTGCTTTCCATCTCATCGATCCATTGCCGGGTTTCTTTACAGAATCGGGGATGTTCGGTGCGCAGGTAGCCATAGCCGTAGTTGCTTTTGTATACGGCCACTTCTTCCCCGAAGCTTAGGATCAGGTTCATCTCGCCCACATTCACTTCACTGTGGTACAATTTGATCTTACCGCCTTTAATCGGGCCTGCGTTTTTTTCGCCTTTGGTGGCCCACTCGTTGATGATGTCGACCAGCACATAAAGCTCTTTCATCAAAAAAGCTGCGTAGTCTTTGTTGATATAGTTGTTCTCAAGAGAAAATTCTATTTGTTTCAGGGTGCTGTCGAAAGGAGCCGAACCCCAGACCTCATCCGAATCAGCTTCCAACCAACGGAATAAAATGGTCGAAAAGAGGTGTTGCATGGCATCGCCGGGTTCTTCCATCTTTCCATCAACGGGCATGGGCGAATTGGAAAAAACCAGGAGCTTGAATTGCAAAAGTCCCGGAGTCAGAAAATGCATAAAAAAGGGCAGGTCGTCGCTGGCTAAGGAAACATGCAGTTTTGCGCTTCGGTGATCGAGGCTCATCTGTTCGGCAATTTCTTCCAGGAAGGAATAAATATCGTTGTTGTATGCAGGCCTCGCGTACACAAAGTTTATCTCATCGATATTTTCAGTGGGGAAGAGAACAGACTGTTTGAGATTGAGCTTTTGTTGGATCTTGAGTATTTCAGGATAAGTCAGGGCAGAATCCCCGCGAAGGCGACGGTAAATGGCATCGCTGCTCAGCCCCAAAATTTCCGAAAGTTCGTTCGCAAAATTGATATGCGGAGGAAGTGCGCGTTTCAGCCGTTCGAAAAATGCGATTTGTTCAGATTGATTGGCCATGAGTTTTCGGTTTTGCGCAAGGAAAACAAAACCGCTAAGCAATATTGGCTACTTTTTGCGAATAATGCAACTCAGGCAAATTATTGACACAAGCTGTTGCGAAATTCGATAAAAAAACCTGTGCGAGTTGCGCATATCGATTATTTCTAACCCTTTGGCACTGCTAGGTTTGTGACATCAAAAAGCAATAGAAATATGAAAACACGTAATCACAAACTGATGGAACTTATTAAGCGTTTTAAAACTGCCTCTCTTGTTTTATGGATGATCTTCCAGTTCAACGCAGCAAGTGCAAGAGAAATTTATGCGGTCTTTAATATGGATATAACAGGCACCGAATCCTTCAAGTCAAATCAATTGGGAAATGTGCTCCGCATGCATTTTGAAAAACTTGATTCCTTTGAAGTGGTGGACCGTTATGAAATGAGCAACCTCATCGAATCCATGGGCGCTACCCGGGTATCCAGTTGTTTTGCAAAATCCTGTCTTGCAGAAGTGGGTAAAAAACTGAACGCCGACAAAGTGGTTAGCGGCTCGATCGATCATGTAGGCAGCTATTATATGGTTACTCTCCGCAGGTTGGATGTAAAAGCCGGAGAAATCGACAAACTTGTGCTGAGAGAGTATCTTGCCAATACAGAGCATATCAGCACCATATTGCTTCTGGCAATGAATGAACTTTTGGGTCTCCCAAACCCTGAGGCCTTGTATATCAGCTTAACAAAGAAGGATGCCTTTGCCAACAGCGTCAACAACCCCTACTACCCCAGGCTGCGCACGGATGGACCCCGTTTGGGTGTTTCCATGGTGACGGGTGAAGCGGCGAAAATTTTGGCCAGGGAAGAAAACCAGGGTGGATTCAATGCCTACCCCATGACCTTCCATTTTGGGTATCAGTTTGAAAAACAGTACCTGAATTCAGGAAATTTCCAGGCACTTTTTGAATTTATTCCGCTCATATCCGGAATGGAACAGGGACGATTGGCCTTCAGCTTTTCCATGCTCAACGGAATTCGCAGTAACCGCGGAGGCTGGGAATTTGCCTTTGGTCCGAGCGTTGGATTTACCCAGTTCGCCCAGGTTGCCGAAGACCAGGAAGGAAACTTGTTGACCCAAAAATTATGGGAAGAAAAATATCCGGGGCAGGAGCCGGTCAATGGATATCGGAAGCAATTGGACAGCCGTGGTGATATTGCTCTGGATCCTTCATTTGTTCTGGCAGCGGGAAAAACATTCAAATCCGGTTCGATGAATATTCCGGTCAATGTTTTTATTATTCCAAAAAAAGATGACCTGCGCTTTGGAATCTCGGTAGGATACAATGCTAAAAAGTAACAGGACTTAAAAGAACGTGTGTGGTGATTTGGGTTCATTTTAAAAAGGGAAAGCCGGCTATAAGCCGGCTTTTTTAATGTTAGGACTAAACCCTTGTTAGCGTATGTACTAGTTCTGCTTATTAGACGACAGCATCGGGTAAAAGGTTGGCCGACTGCGTTAATTTTTTTGCAACCGTAGCGTACTGTTGGTTTCAGCCCCTGAGAGCTTAAGAATATACAGGCCTGAAGGCAGATCTCCGATGCTTAATTCTGATACCATTTCTCCTTTACGCTCGAGTGTTGTTGCTTTTACCAACTTTCCATCGAGACCATAAAATTCCAGAGCAAAGTATTCATCTGCTTCACCGGTCCATTCAATAAACAGAAGTTCATTGGCCGGGTTCGGGTAGATTCCCGAAACGGCTTTATCTATCCGAACAATGGAGGTAAGCGCACTGATATAGGTGCTGTTCACTTCAAAGTTTTTATTGTCGACAGTTTCGTTGTCGGCGCTCAGGATAATAAAATGCGTAGCCGAATTTTTCCCCGGAAACTCTACGGTCAGGTAGTATTTACCGTAGGCCAGGTTGCTAAATTCAAAACGCCCTCCGTCATGGGTAAATACAGATGCCACCGGAATACCCTGATCGGTAAGTAAAAGAACCTGAATGTCCTCTAATGGTTCATCCTTTTTGTTCGCACCCTGGGTTACATGGCCGCCAATAAAACCTGGTCCGCCAGGGTTAGTGCCTGCGATCATATTGATCACGCCGTTTGCTAAATAGCCTGCCCCATAAAAGGACTTAGCTCCTGACCAATACAGGCTGCTGTCGTAATAGGTGGGGATAAAACTGCTGTAGAGTGAAGAACCCGGTAAGAGAGCGGCTTTAACCAGAAAGAGCTGGTTCGGTTCGCAAATGTCAAACCAGAACTTTCCTGTGTCAGCATTAGTAAGGATAGCCGAATCGACCAGAGTAAGCAGGCCTTGGGCTGTATCGTGGGAGATCAGGTATATTTTCAGCGAATCATAATCCATACGCACATTGCCATTAAACACTACCTGACCATAGGCAAAGGCCTGAGCAAAGGGCTTTCCGCAAAAATTTAAATAGAAAAAATCGTCGTGGGAGCAGAGTACATTATTCGCGCTATCCACTACGTACAAGGTCACTTTATAATTGCCTTCCTGGGAGGCTGTATAGATAAAGGAATGCCCGTTTCCAACAAAGAAATTATTGATATACCATTTCGAATAGCCATAGCTGGAATCTGTTCGCACAAAGCGTTTTTGGAAGTCGGCAACATGTGAAACGGAAAAACGTGAATCGCAGGTCTGGCTGGTATTCACATACACCATTTTGCTGACCGAATCTCTGCAACCGCCTCCTTCCACTACATAAGAAACGGTGTAGTTCGATTTGGATGGATAAGTATGCATGGCCGTATTCCCGGTATCCATATACCCGTCACCAAAGTACCAGAAGCCGCTTGCTGTTGACGGATAGTGGATACCGACATAACTTACCGTGGTATTCGAGTCCATGGTATAGGTAAAGTCAGCGTAGCAAGAGTCATAAACGGTTACATACTGGCCAACAGAGTCATAACAGCCGATTTTGTTATTGCTCAGATAATGAATCACTAAATAAGTACCTGAAGAACTGTATTGGGTATTCACATTTGAACTTCCCTGGGTGTTTTGCCCGTTTCCAAAATCCCAATAGTGGGAATAATTTGAAGAATAATAATTCGCATAAAACTGTCCTGTTTTTGATGAACTTATGTAAGAATTAAATGAACCGTCACAGGGATTTTGACACCCCGTTTGGATGGTTATTTCTAAAAGCTGATTGCGGACAAAAACGGTATCGTAGGTATGCCGGCCATTGCAGTCTTCATAATAAAAGCTCACACTGTCGCCTTGATAAAGGGAATCGATGGGCAGCATAAGAGTACGCAAGCCCGGATTCAGGTTAGCAAAGTATTGATGATAAAATGCGACACCTGCGTTGGCTGAATCTGAATTGGTGACTGCGAGAAGCCCTCCTATTTGTAAGGTATCCTGATTGCTGCTTAGCAATACAAATGAAAAGGATAAATAATCCTGTGCACCTGAGCCTGCGCTCATGCTCACGAGGAGCAAAAATGAGTAAAGAAATTTTTTCATAATAGGACCAATTTACTGTTTGGATATACCCATTGACTTTCGGGGCTACCATTCAGTTGCCTGCTATCAGGTAATTAAGGCGAATTTCGATAAAAAAAGCCACGAACCTTGTTCGTGGCTTTCAATAAGCTTTGTTGATGGATCTTAATCGAGTTGGATGCGATGGATACTTTGACCGGTTCCGCTTTCAATTTGAAGCATGTACATTCCGCGGGGAAGTACTGCTATGTTCAGGGTACTCGTTGTTTCCGTTTTAGGGTCCAGATCATATTCGGCAAGCAATTGGCCATGAACGGAATAAAAACGAAGGGTAATTGAAGCCTCCGCTTGTTCTGACCATTCTATTATCAACTGGTCTTTGGCCGGATTCGGATAGATGCGTCCGGCAAGCTCCGGAACATGAACAGCGGTATTTATCGTTGAGACATAGGTACTGTTCACCTCAAAATCCTGTGCTTCTGCTTTTTCGTTTGTCGCACTCAGCGTAATCATATAGGAATCAGAAGGTTTTCCCATGATCTCCACCGTTACACGATAGGTTCCGTAAGGCAGTGACGGGAATTCATAATAGCCGTTCACATCACTAAGGTCGAAGGCTATCGGCGTGTCATTATCATCAAATAAATTGACCTGTATGCCTTCCAGCGGTTTGAATTTTTTATTGGCCCCC
The DNA here is from genome assembly GCA_003531115.1 of Bacteroidota bacterium. GTDB lineage: Bacteria > Bacteroidota > Bacteroidia > UBA8524 > UBA8524 > UBA8524. The sequence continues at coordinate 30,540 of DQHT01000158.1, forward strand.
TGGCTGATATAGCCGCCAATAAATCCGGGGCCACCGAGGTTAGTTCCGGCAAGCATATTTAAGGCGAAATTGCCGTAAGTACCAAGCCTGGAAGCTCCCGACCAGCTGGCACTTTGGTTATAATAGGTCGGTAAATAATTTCCATACATACCCGAACCCGGCAGCAGTGCGGCTTTCACCAGATAAATCTTCGTGGAATCACAAAGCTGGTAGAAGGCAAAATAGCCACTATCGTTTGGGTTCGAATAAAGAATCGTGGAATCAACTCCGGTTAGGGTACCGGCAACACTGTCGTATTCGATCAGGTACACGATCAACGAATCGTACGAGCTATTGGAAGAGCCAAACCTGACTTCGCCATGGATCATATTATTCCAGTACTGCTGGTAATCAAACTTGCCACAACTGTTCATCAATATATAATCCGAGTTTGTGCAAACGACAGTTCCCAGGGAATCGAGAAACTGATTTTGGACAATATATTGGCCACGAGAAGAAAAATAATAACTCACTGTATCGCCATAGAGGGTGTCGTTGTTTGTGTCGATTATACGACGCACAACAAAAGGGGTGGCGTGTGTCGTAAAAAACTTCATTTTATACAGTGAATCAACCTGACTGCCAAAATTGCCGGAACAGTTCTGACTGATCGAGACTGACAGGTATTTTTTATAACAGTATTGATGCAGGTCACTAATTTTTACCTGGAAGGTATTCGACCAGTTGTAAGTATGACTCACAGGTCCAACAGCAGTATCGAAGGTGCCATCACCAAATTCATATTTAAACGTATCGACATTGTTTTCAGGCTGTATCGTGAGCGTGCGAAATAATATAGAATGACTCTGAATTTCGGTTTGGCAGCTTTGTGTACTTACGTTCACAGTTACACTATCCTTGCAATGTCCGGGATATTCCACAATATGTTTGATGGGCTTAAATCCTCCTGCACCGAAACGATAGCTGAATGTACCTCCTCCGTTTGAATACACACTATCGCCTATGACCCAGGTATGCTGGAAACCCGGGTACGCATTGTTGTTGGCATAAATATTACTATGTCCATATTTGCCGGATATGGCATAAAAAGAAGGATTACACTGGGGACTTATTGTGATAACATGAGCAACAGAATCTTTACATTGATTGAGGGTGTCGTGAATAACCAGACTGAGGGTATAATTCCCTGGCGCAGCATAGGTATGTTCTCCGTATTTAATAGAGGCATCAACGCCATCACCGTAATACCAATGGTAGGTAAAAGGTCCGGAACTGTACTCCGGATAAGCCTGAACCTTTAAGGCGTTTTGTTGGATATAAAAGTTAAAAGCTGCTGTGCAGGGATTCACGCAGGGAGCCATTAGATGCATGGATAGATACCAACCATGGGCCCATTGATTTTGAAAAGTCCGAAAAAAAGTATCCAGGGTAAACCATTGTCCGCAAGCCTTGTAGCGTATGGTAATCATGGAATCGGAGTAATTTGTGGCAACCGTTCCAGAGTCATATACGCTTGAATAATTATCATAACGGGTAACGGAAGTGTAGGGATTATTGCTTGTTGTACTGCTATCCGTGTTGCGAAAACTAAAGAAAATAGAATCCCTTAGCATATAATTATACTGGTCTGTTAGCGCGAAATTTATTTTATAGATTCTTGATTGGGCGCCGGATTGGCTACAAAAAAGGGTAGACAATACTCCCAAAAAAAGGATGCAGAGGAACTTTTTCATAGAAGTGGTTTTATGTATGATGATTTAATTGAGAAATGAGTTGCCTGCTAATACTTCCTCGCCTTCCATTCTTTTCCCTTAGGAAGCAGGTAAAAGACCAAACTGCAAACCGAAAGGGAAGCAGAAAAAGCCGGATACTCCAGTATTAAAAGGAGCCTTGGTGGTTTTTCATCGATACGTTTGAAAAGGCGTAGGATTAATAGCACCTGGAGAAATATTCGACCAACGAACAAGATCAAGGCAAGTGGAAGTTGGAAAAATAACAAAACCAGGATGAGCGGATCGAAGCTGGCATGTAAGCCCAATAAAAGTTTCCAATAAAGGGGCAATTCACGCCCTCCTATAAGCCAGCGCTTTCGCTGGGCCAGCAGGGTTCTGAAATCAGGTACAGGTGCTGACAGGGAGGTGCTTGCCGCATTGTTCAGGTGCTTCCATCCATATCCCTTTTCAATGATGGCGCGGAAAAGTTTAAAATCTTCGGTAATGGAAAAATCAATATTTTCATAACCACCCGTAGCCCAATAGGCCTCCTTACTCACAGCCATATTATTCCCCACAGCTGTACAGGGTATACCCAGGTTGGCGGCACTTTTAAGCAAGCCCATCAAATAAAGCCAGTCGATGCGTTGCATGCGGGCAAACCAACTTGTATCTGCGATCAGCGTAGTGGCGGAAACTACACCGGTATTTCCGGTAAAATTTTTAACGAGCTCCATTGCCCAGGTAGGTTTTACCTGGATGTCGGCATCGCAAATCAGGTAATAGTCGCCGTTGCTGGCATGGGCCAGGTGGGCGAGTACATTCGCTTTTTTGTCAGCCTTACCCAGCTTTCCATCAATAAACAAATAACGAAACTGGTTTTTGGTTGAAATAAAATCCTTGACAATTTCCGCTGTCCTGTCTTCACTTCCATCATCACCAAGAATAATTTCTACTTGTTCATGCGGGTAATCCAGTTGGTCCAGACTTTCCAGGCAAGCCAGGATCGATGCTTCTTCATTTCTGGCCGCCACCCAGATGCTGATAGAAGGCCATTGTTTCGGGTCATCAACGGCTTTTTCGGGAAGGTAAAGGGCGATCAGCGCGATCAGATACCCGGCAAGGATAATAGAGAGAAGAAGAATAAGCACCGTCAAATTGCTGCAAATTGAAAGCCCCGGGATGTACAATGGTCCAATAGAGCAGGAAGGAGAAATTCCAGGTTTTTTTGTGCTTTTTCACTGTCGTGGAACAACAGGATGGAGCCATCCCTGCAAGAAGTCTTCAGGGTTGCCAAGCTTTTTTCCTTATCCAGGTCGGCTTCAAAATCACGCGAGAGGATGCTCCACATGATAACCTGGTACTTCTGCTTTTTTAAATGGAGCACCTGAGCCGGACGTATCTTTCCATAAGGAGGCCGAAACAATTTCGAGTCGACCAGTTCCCTGCAGGAATCAATATTCGCATAATAATTTCCCTTTTCCGATTTCCACCCATTCAGGTGATTAAACGTATGATTGCCGGTTGAATGGCCTTCGCGGAGGATTTGCGCATAAACTTCCGGGTATTTGCGCACATTATCGCCCACACAAAAAAAGGTAGCCCGGGCATTAAACTGTTTTAAAATTTCCAGCACCCAGGGGGTAATAGTAGGGTGGGGTCCGTCATCGAAAGTGAGATAAAGGGTAGGCTGTTCCCGTTTTTTCATTTTCCATATGAGAAAAGGGTCGAACCACTGAATGAATCGCGGGGTTGTATACCGATACATTATTTCTTTTTATCGAGGACAAGCCCTAAGTGTTGTCATGAGTTCGTTACTTTGCCCCTATCAAAACACCCGGCATGTTATTCACAAAGATACGTCTATCTGCATTATTGCTCATCGCCCTGACAGCGGTGAACGTGGAAGCCCAAAAACTCTGGAGCCTGGATGAGTGTCTCGACTATGCGCTCGAAAACAACCTGAGCCTGAAACAAAACCGGCTGAACATCAAACAGGCAGAAGTAAATTTAGAAGAAGCAAAATTCCGGCGCTACCCGAATTTAAACGGATCCATCAACAATAGCTACAATTTCGGAAGGTCGATCGATCCCCTCACCAATGCCAACGTACAGCGAAATTCAGCCAACCTGCGTTTTGGATTATCCACGGGGGTGGTGCTTTTTAACGGCTTTCAGATCCATAATTCCATACAACAACAAAGGCATCTGGTTTATGCCTCCTTGTTTGATGAACAGGTGGCGAAAAACAATATCGGGATGAATATCGCCAATGCCTACCTGCAGGTTTTGTTTGCCAAAGAATTGGTGACCATCAATACAGAATTGGTCGCCTCTACCCAATTGCAGCTTGAGCGGGCAGAAAAATATTTCGAAGCCGGACGCGTTGCCGAGTCGGCTGTATTGGAAATGAAGGCGCAAATGGCCAATGATAATCTGGCTTTGGTGAATGCTAAAAATCAGGAACTTATGGCCAGGGTTACCTTGTTTCAGCTACTTGAACTTTCGCCCGACAGCAACGATGTAAAAAAGCCGGAATTTGACACGGTTCCGGATGCCGGGGTATTTAGTTCCGGGCAATTGCTCAGTCTCTATCAAAACAAGGCTCCTGAATTGAAGGCGGCCGAGGTGCGTATGCAGGCCAGCAATTATGGATGGAAAGTGGCAAAGGGAGCCTATTCGCCACGACTAAGTCTCGGAGCAGATATCGGCACCCTTTTTTCCGACCAGGCCGTTTCTCCGAATTATGGGCAAACGCAATATTACCAGCAGTATTATGATATTAACGGGAACCCCATCATCCAGGTTCCGGTGCCCAATGTAACCGGAACGGAAACGACGCCCTTTGGGGAGCAGTGGAACAACAATTTCGGGCAAACCGTCGCATTGAGCCTCACCGTGCCTATCTTCAATAATTATTCAGCCAAGGCGGGGGTGAAAAGAGCCGAGATCGGGTATCAGAATGCGGTGCTCAATAAGCAGATCACCGACCTCACCATTAGCCGCGATGTAACCCAGGCGTATAATGAGTATGTGGCAGCCAAAGCCCGTTATGAGGCCAGTAAGGCAAGTTTTGAAGCCCAGGAGAAGAGTCTCGAATTTGCCCGGAAACGTTTTGATGCCTTGTTATTGAGCGATGTGGAATATAGGCTGATCCGCAACAATTGGGTAACGGCAAAATCCAACCTGACCCAGGCCAAATATGAGCTGATGTTCAGGTTTAAGATCATTGATTTTTATAAGAACGGCACCATATATCCGGAGCTTCGTTAAATTTACAGCAAATGGCAAAGTCGAAAAATAGAACCTGGTTATGGATCGGGGGATCGTTGGTAGTGGTGTTTATCATCATTGTGCTTGTAGTGAGTTCCAAAGACACCAAAACCTATGTGACGCTCGAAAAGTCGGAAAAACGCGACCTGATCGAAACGGTAACCGCCAATGGAACCATACAACCTGAAATCGAAGTGAAGATCAGTTCGGAAGTTTCAGGAGAGATCATCCATCTCTATATAAAGGAAGGAGATTCCGTGAAAAAAGGGGATCTTCTCCTGCAGGTGAATCCTGATATTTCCGAAAGCAATGTAGAGCGGGCTAAGGCTTCTGTTAATAATGCCAAGGCCAATCTGGCAGCTTCAGAGGCGCGGGTCGCACAAGCCAGGGCGCGGTTTGCCCAGGCAGAAAATCTCTATAAAAGGAATAAGAAATTATTTGAAGACAAGGTGATCGCGAGTTCAGAGTTTGAACAAACAGAAGCCGAATACCTGAGCGCTAAAGGCGAGCTTGAAGCGGCTGAACGTGCTGTGGATGCTGCACGGTATACCATTAAAAGTCTCGAGTCGACCCTCAGCGGAGAACAGAAAACCCTGAACCGTACCAGCATTTTTGCGCCTATGGACGGTATTGTATCCAAACTGAATGTAGAACAAGGTGAGCGGGTGGTAGGAACCATGCAAATGACCGGTACCGAGCTGTTGCGTATTGCCGATTTCCGCACCATGGAACTGAGCGTAGATGTGGGGGAGAGCGATATCATTCGCGTGTCGGTGGGTGATACGGCTGAAATTGAAGTGGATGCTTTTGATGACAGGACCTTTCTGGGCATTGTGAAAGAGGTGGCCAATTCAGCAAAGAACCTGGGAACAAGCACATCTACCGATCAGGTAACCAATTTTGAGGTGAAGATCACGCTCTTGCAGTCATCGTATGAAGACCTGCTGACCAAATATCCGGGAAAGGCCTCACCCTTTTTACCCGGCATGTCGGGCATGGCTGATATTCGTACCACCTCTGCCAATAATGTGGTGAGTGTGCCCATTGAGGCTGTTACCTTACGCGCGGCTAAAAAAGACAGTACAAATAAAGAAACTGAGGATAAAGACGAAAAAGAAGAGGTGATCTTTGTTTTTGAAGATGGAAAGGCGAAGATGATCGCGGTAAAGACGGGTGTTCAGGACAGCCGTTATATCCAGATCCTTGAAGGTGTGGAAGAAAATAAGGATATCATTAGCGGTCCGTATAGTGTAGTTTCGCGTATGCTTAAGGATGGAGACCCGGTGGAAGAGAAGAAAAAAAGCGAGTTCACGACTAAAAAAGAGGATTGAAAGTAGCAGTTATTGGTGGAGGTAGTTGGGCCACGGCACTGGTTAAATTGATCAGCGACCGCGAGCATAAGGATGCGATCCAGTTAAGCTGGTGGGTGCGTCGTGNNTTACCTCAGCTCGGTTTTGCTTCCTACCGAATCCATGAATATTACCACCGATCTGGAAGCAGCCATTGCTTCAGCCGATTTGGTGATCCTGGCCATTCCCAGCGCCTTTTTATACCAACAACTTGAAACCCTTCCTGTTACTTGTTTTGAAGGAAAATATGTGGCTTCGGCCATAAAAGGGGTGATACCTCAAACCTTTGAAGTGGTGGGTGCCTTTTTGAAAAACCGCTTTAATATGCCTGAAAAAGACCTCCTTGTAATCGGCGGTCCTTGTCATGCAGAGGAAGTGGCCTTGGAAAAATTGTCATTTCTTACCATTGCTTCAGGTTCGGAAGGATCTGCCAGAAAATTGGCAGAGATCCTCGAATCCCGTTATCTCAAAACAACGATCAGTCTGGACCTGTATGGAACAGAATACGCGGCCGTTTTAAAAAACGTCTATGCCATAGCCAGTGGAATATGCCATGGTTTAGGCTATGGCGATAATTTCCAGGCCGTGCTCATGACCTTTGCCGTAAAAGAAATGGACTTTTTCCTCGCCACCTGCAGTCCCATGGAGCGCGACGTAAACGACCATGTTTACCTCGGCGACCTGTTGGTTACTGCCTATTCCCAGTTTAGCCGTAACCGTACCTTTGGTATGATGGTAGGAAAAGGCTACTCTGTAAAATTTGCCCAGATGGAAATGAACATGATCGCCGAGGGCTATTACGCTACGCGGTCCATGCATGAAATTGTCAAAAATCTCCAGGTTACCATGCCCATTCTTGAGGCCATGTACCAGATCCTTTATGAAGGAGCTGTGCCGAAGAAGGTGGTGGAAAGGATGATCGAGGATTTTTGATTTTTGATTTATGATTTATGATTGGAGTTAGGATTCTCTGTCATGAGTCTTGATGGTCGCATGTACCATGTTGGGTTAGCTAAATCGTAGCCAAGAATTTCCTGCTTTAGAGGAATTTTTGTGATACCGAAAGCTTATCCCCCTTTGGAGGGGGCAAGGGGGAGGAACGCCCGTCAACACAACACAATCCGCAGATTTAGAGCATTCCCTTCAGACTAACCATACACCAACGAATTTTCCGAGGAATAAGGGTTCGCCTGAACCCATTACCCTGAACCCATTACCCTGAACCCATTACCCNNACCCATTACCCTGAACCCATTACCCATAACCCCCTCACCCGAGTCTAACCCATAATCCCCCACAGAAACCCTATCCTTGTACCGTGAAACACCTCACAAACGGCGTATATATTCTCCTCGTGTTGGTCCTGCTATTCTTTAGCTGGCTGATGCTGGATATCACCCTGCCCTTTTTCAGTTTTCGCTATGATATCGGCTTTTTACTTTCGAAGCAACACGTGCTTTACCTGGATATCTGGCGCTATTCCTTTTATACCCATATAGCGAGCAGCCTCCCTCTTTTGTTGATCGGGATCCTTCAAGTGATACCCCCTTTAAGGAGAAATTACCCCCTGCTCCACCGAAGGTTGGGAAGGGTCTATGTTTTTATTGTCCTGTTCCTTGCCGCACCAACCGGACTCATCATGGGCTTTTATGCCAATGGAGGAATAGCTGCGCAAGCCTCGTTTATGTTGTTGGCATTATGTTGGTGGCTGTTCACCTTTATTGGCTACCGGTATTATCTGAAGGGGGAACTGTCTAAGCATGGCAATTTTATGATCCGCAGTTATGCCCTGACATTATCCGCAATTCTTTTGCGCTCCTATGTTTTTGTTCTGCCCTTGTTTTCATCTATCCATGGAAAAGACATGTATATATTGGTGGCCTGGATGAGTTGGGTACCAAATCTATTGCTTGTTGAACTTATCTTTTGGTTACGGAAAAAGCGTATGGCTACGGTATGATGGTGAGGGTATCTACCTCCATTTCAGGTTGAATTTCAGCATATAAGTAAACATCATCAAAATATGTGATCCGTTCTTGTATATATGGCATAGCGACTTCACGGTTATCAAAGTCCGTCTTTGAGTATGGTTTTTCCCATATTCGAGAATAGACCTGTTGCACCAATTCCCGACCCTTAATTTCTGCAGTGACCAGCTCTTTTTCATTTTGCCAGGCGATGGGAATACATTTTAAAAACGCATAATCGGAAGAATAAAAGGCGATATAGTGCGTTACGTGACGCATGTCTTTCGGACAAGCTGTGGCAGATTCATCCGTTGAATAAATGATGGCCACAACCTCGGCATTGAGGAGCAGCCGGCAACCCTGGTTATAGGAGAATGTAGAATCGGGTTTGCAGGGTAGCAGGCTGCTAAAGTCGGGTTCGTACACGCTTCCTTCACCGGCAAAATACATATCATTTCGGTATTCGAATTCAGCCACCGACTTTTCTGTGATCGACCACGTATCAGTGACTGTTTCAAAGGACTGGATAAAAAATTCGAGGTATTCCGGACTTTGAATATAAGCCTCGTATTCTTCGTCCTCCAAAAAGTTCATCTCAAGAATACGAAAGGCTTTGCTGTTTTTTTCGAAGGGAATCCGTTCGTCTTTAAGAAGGGCTTCCCGTATCTTTTTCTTTTCAAAGCCAAGTGGTTCGATGTGCCAGATTACCGTATAATAATAAGGATCACCGAGCTGGGTGAAGTTAACAACATAATCGATATAAGTCTCAAAATCAGGATTTTTGAACGGGTATGTCTTATCCTGATAGTCGTAGGCGAAAAGAAGCCCGAATAGCTTGTCCAGTTCGCGGTAGTTTTTCGTTTCCTCCAAAAAATCTTTAAATTCTATATACACCTCATATTTCGGGTGTATGCTGAGGCTTCTTTTGTAGTAATAGATGGATTTGTCGGGATTCTTTTTTCTGTTGTTTTTGGCTTTCGCCAGGTAGGACCTTCCCAATTTAATGCCCTCTTTGCTCACGGTATTCAGAAAGGTCTGCACGGTATCCGCATGATAAATTTCATAAACCGGCAGGCTGGGAACCGTTATTTCTACCGTTTTTTCCTTCGGCGTGCAGGCGAAGATCCCCAACAGTAACACCAAAAACAGACTTCTAACGAACATGTTTTCCTCCTTCCAGCAGAGTGAATTTCGTCGTATCGTTAAAACTTTCGGAGGCTTTTACTTCCAGGATGGTTCCATCCTCGATGATCCGGTATTCCGCTTTTCCCTTTGATTCGATGGATATTACTGCATTCTCATCAAAAGGCACTTTATCGATCGGATATAACCAGCTGCGTTCCAAATCTTCCAGGTAAATACGGTCTCCCTTGATTCTGCCGGTTTTAATTTTTTCTGCTGAACAGTTGCAGGAAAAAACAATACTGGCGATACGGTTGCCATCATGATCAAAAGTTGCCAGGGTGGTATATACCGGAGTCATAGCCATCGACCAATAGTCGATGGAAGAATAGATAAGCGTGACATAGTTTGGGTTTTCGGCTACGGTGGCCACATAAAAATATTCATGGCTCACATCGCGACCGAAGTCAGTGTTTTGCATTTCGGGGATATACGCTCTGAAATCAAAACTGATATTGGAATTGTACTCGCGCATGGTCACTTCGCCAGTATCTATCGAAAATTCCTCCTGAGCCTGTCCGAACTGCTGGCGAAAAACGTTAAAGATATTGTCCTTACCTCCCTCTTTCCGACCCAGGTAATTTTGCACCAGGTAGTTGTAACGATCACTGTGTACGACTGTTTGAAATGGAGATGAGGCGAGTAATTCACTTGTGTCGGAGTAGCCATTCACAAAGGCTAACCTAAGGTTCTCATAGATGGAATATTTCCGGCCTTTTTCGGGATTCGTTTCTACCAGAGCCGCATGCGTTCTGGCTAAATGGAAATAAACCCGGTAGGCAGGTTGAAAGCCGAGGTGTTCGGCAATTTCAAATGCCTGGATCGCTTCTTCCAAATTATCTGAACCACCCGCCTGATACAGCGCGTCACCAAGTTCATAATAGGTTTTTGCCTGGGGAAAGATGAGGATGGATTTTTTGAATTCGACAACAGCATAGTGAGGCTTATTCTGGTTTTTAAGCAGGTCGGCACCTTTCAAAAAAACCTGCCTGCTTTGTGCTACCAGCGAATCCGGGTTGCGCTCAGTAGCATCAAAAATCACTTCTTCAACCTTTTTACGGTCATACAGGTCGTCAAGCTGCAGCTGTTTTAAATCGACTTTAAGCACATAATTGATCTTTTCCTTGCAGGAGAAGAGGGTGAGTGTGCAGAGAATCAGGAGAAGTAGTGGTTTCATAGGCATTAGGTCTATGCAATATAAGAAAATAGCACAAGAGTCACTTCGAGCTTGTCGAGAAGGGGCCGGAGCACTAATTTCAGGTCCGACCTGCTCTCGACTCGCCGTTATGCTTATTGGTACCCGGTAAATTCGTTCGGCGGCTCGAGCTGACTGACACCAAAACTGCCAGAACCCTGAACCCATTACCCTGAACCCCCCTGGCTTGTGGGCATAAAATCCTCTGCCCAATCCGATCACTTCAACAATTCTCTCTCATGATCCTGATCCCTCCTGATCAGTTCCATCAATACCGAATCACCCGCAACCGGCATCGGAACAGCTTCTCCATCCAAAACCGGCGACCCTGCATTGACCCATGCGGTATACCACAAGGACCCCACAAAATGCGTAGCGCGGCGCATTCTACGTTCGACCATTCCGCTGAGCATGTCGTGGTAGGCTTTAGAATATTCGGCTGAATAGACTTTGACCAATCCGTTTCCTTTTTCTTCAAAGGCATATTTTTTTTCTTCGGGAAAGGAGAGGCTGAGGGCTTTTTCCATACCCAATACCGAATCACGGGCAGCGCAGCTTTCTTCAAAAACCTCCCAGATAGTAGTATTTATTTTTTCGATGTACACGGCCTTTCCCACATAAAAATCATACCCCGCTCCATACAATTCCGGAAGCCGGGATTCCCAGAAACCGTGGATGCCTTTTTGGTTGGTGAGTTGTCCGTTGTAGTTCATGGTACTGTGCAATGGCACACAGAGGTCGGCAGCATAATGCCCGATCTCCGCACTGATTTTTAATATAGCATTCTGGTCTTTTTTGGAGAAAGCATCCTGCAGCCTCCACATCATTTTTTCCAGGTGCCAGGGACCGATGCCATAGGCTTTTAAGGTGTCTTCGCTGTATTTCGCCACAGCATCTTTCCAGAAATGGGGGATAGTATCCAACGGAACGGCATGCTCGTAATAGTCGGCATCCAGGTAGTGGCGGCCTGCTTCTTCTTCTACACTGTAGCGGCGTTTGTCGGGATCCACGGCATGTTCCGAAAGGTAGTCGGCATGCTGTTTATAAAAGCCCATCATCTCCCCGGGCAGGGTATAGATAGCCAGGCGGTTGATGCTTTTATGGCCGTAGAAGCCCCAGCTACTCAGGACAAAGAATATACCTGTTGTAAGGAGGAATAGGAGGAGGCGGTTCATGAGGGGAATTTACGGAAACAAACGATTGGGTGCGACTTTGAATTGTCAGATTTTGGTCAAAATAACACAGCCGGTCACAGAGATTGTCGAAGTGACCAACGTGTTAGCGACCCCTTCCGGCCCTTCGATCCGGCGTAGAACAACTACAAAGGCTGATTATTCGTTTGCCGGCTCAGGGACCGGAGCGCACCCGGTCACTGAGCTCGTCGAAGTGACCAAGGCGTGCATAGCCCTCCGGCCCCTTCGACCCGGCGTGAGGTGTATTCTAAGTTGTAAAATACGTTTGCCGGCTCAGGGACCGGGCAAGCGTTCTCTGCCGATAATTTTACCTAAATTCGTTAATCATGAAGAGACTGCTCAAGTTCATTTTTTTCGTGCCGGTAATTTGGGCTTATTCCCTGCAGGCTCAGGTGGCAGTGGAGTTGAGCAAAATGAATGTGCTGTATATCGAATTGGCTAATCCGATGTACATTGTTGCTGATGGTGTACCTCATCAGGATCTTCGTATTACGTGTTCGGATGAATCTACAATAATCGATTCAAACAACATGTTTTATGTTTGGCCTGTCCGAAGAGGAGATTTGAACATAATCATTCAAAACAAAGGAGGGGATACCCTTGCAGTCAAAAATTATCGGGTAAGAAGTATCGCAAATCCGGAATTACGCTATGGCACTTTGCAATCAGGCACATACTCAAGAGGTGTAATTACCGCGCAGCCGGGTATTTACGCAACATTGGGACAGTATTTTGCTTTTGAGGGTGTGAAATTCCAGGTTGATTCCAGTTATGTGCGCCTGTTAACGATGGAATCTGAGTTCATCTGCAAACAAAAGGGTACGGCCTTGCATCCGGTTATTCGAAAAAATATAAATGAAGAACTGCATAGCATACACGTTTATGATGCTTATGTAAGTCGGAAGAATACCGATGATGTACGTTCCGTTTATCCCCTGTTTATCCGTTCAAGAGATCCAATTCCTGATTTCGAGCATTATTCAGAGCTTAGTAGTACATCTCTTTCTGCGACATTGTCACTAAATGAATGTATATCAATTCCCCATGATTCTATCGTGTACATCAAAAACGGGAAACGCCATGTTATTCATTCAAAACCAAATGACAAGAAGAATATACCTGACAAGGTGCATTTGATTGATGGTGATACCTTAATGAGTATTCGAAACGGGAACTATCGCCTGTTTTCTGAATCGGGGTATTTGATTGAAGCAGGTGAAATTGCCAAAATGCCTGATTCGGTGAGGAGGAGATCTATTCAGGGTGCATTGAGAGATAAGTTGGGGAACATCGTACTAAGCCCTGAACATGAAGAAGACACGATAGCTTTGGAATTAAAAAAGGCCTATTACCCGATCGGGTTATGGCACTTTTATCATGAAAATGGAAAACCGAAGGCTTCCGGGAAATACAAAGTCGAAAATATAAGGCGTGATGAAGAAGCGTGTTATGATGGTAGCGCCCTGGTTTTAAAGGTCATCCGCACCGGAACCTGGAAATTTTATGATGAAACGGGGAAGTTGATTTTGGAAAAGGAATATCCGTGATCCCTAGGTCCGCTCACTATCTGGGATTTCTGCTCGTCCGTTTACTTCGACGAGCTCAGCAAACGGACCCTTTAGCGCCTCATCTCCTCATCCCCTCATCTCCTTAACACAAGTCCTCAAGTCCCCTCGTCTCCAAGTCCCCTCGTCCCCAAGTCCCCTCGTCTCACCATCTCCCCGCTCCCTCGCTCAAGCCGAAGGCTCGCTCCTTCGCTCCCCGGAATTTTCGTTATAACCGAAGGTCCGCCTTCGCTATTCCCTTCACTTCGTTTTGGGAATAGCTTCGGCGGACAAGGTGTGCATAAATTAACTTGTAAACGAGTAGCAGGCAGGCTAATTTTGGTCGCTTGTTAGAATATACCCTATGAAATTTATCGTTTCTACTTCCACCTTATTGCATCACCTGCAAACCGTTGCAGGAGTGGTTGTTTCCAAACCCGTTATACCCATCCTTGAAACCTTTCTTTTTGATATCAAAGGAGGAGAACTGATCGTTTCCGCGACAGATCTTGAAACGTCCATGACCACTTCCATCAAAGTGGAAGCCGACGAGGACGTGACCATCGCGGTGCCTTCGAAGCTGTGTATGGATATTTTGAGAACCCTTCCTGATCAGCCGATCACTTTTAGCATCGATGCCTCCTCGAATTCCATCGAGATCCATAGTGGAACAGGGCGTTATAAACTGGCCGGACAACCCGGTGCAGATTTTCCGAAAATTCCGGAAGTGGAATCTGAAAAATCCTTTTCTATCAAGGCTGAAGTATTGCTTCACGCCATTTCAAATACGGTTTTTGCTACCGGAAACGACGAATTGCGCCTGAACCTGACGGGGATATTTGTGGAACTGAAAGATGCAGATATCTCTTTCGTGGCTACCGATGCAAACCGTTTGGTACGCTACCGCAGAACAGATGTAAAGCCTGGTGTAGAGCATAATTTTATCCTTCCTAAAAAGGCCGCCAACCTGCTGAAATCTTCGTTGCCGGATACCGAAGCCGAAGTCAAGATCGACTTCAACAATGCGAATGCCTTTTTTGGTTTCAATAATACCACCCTGGTTTGTCGCTTTATCGATGAGCGCTACCCGGACTATAACGCCGTTATTCCAAAAGACAACCCGAACACCTTAAACATCAGTCGCAGCGAGTTTTTTAATGCCGTAAAACGTATTGCCATTGTTGCGAATAAAACCACGCACCAGATCCGTTTGCGTATTGCCGGAAGCGAGCTCACCATCTCTGCCGAAGATTTCGACATGAGCAATGAAGGTCTCGAAAAACTCCCTTGCGACTATACCGGCGAAGACATCGAAATTGGGTTTAACAGCCGCTTTTTGATGGATATGCTCAATGGGATGAGCACCGAAAACATCAAGTTCGAACTCAGCACCCCTAACCGCGCTGGCGTCATCCTTCCCCAGCAAAATGAACCTGGCGAAGACGTGCTTATGTTGGTGATGCCGATGATGTTGAATAATTATTAATCGTACCTTCGCGCCCGCCATGGGCATGAATACATCAGAAATACAAAAACGACGCACTTTCGCCATCATTTCCCACCCGGATGCGGGTAAAACAACGCTTACGGAAAAGTTCCTCCTCTTCGGGGGTGCCATTCAAACAGCGGGGGCGGTGAAATCCAACAAGATCAAAAAGTCGGCAACCTCCGACTTTATGGAAATCGAAAAACAACGGGGTATCTCTGTGGCGACTTCCGTAATGGGCTTTGAATACAAGGGCATCAAGGTCAATATCCTGGATACTCCAGGTCACAAGGACTTTGCGGAAGACACCTACCGGACCCTTTCGGCGGTGGATAGTGTTATTCTGGTAATCGACTGCGTAAAAGGAGTGGAGGAGCAAACGGAGCGGCTGATGGAGGTCTGCCGCATGCGGAATACACCGGTGATCATCTTTATCAATAAACTCGACCGGGAAGGAAAAGATCCCTTTGACTTATTGGATGAGTTGGAAGAAAAACTGAATATCCATGTTCGTCCGCTGAGCTGGCCGATCTCCCAGGGACAAACCTTTAAAGGGGTCTATAATTTATTCCAGAGTTCCCTGAATCTGTTTTCTCCAAGCAAAAGCCAGAGGGCGGATGATATCATGCGTATGGAGAGTCTAAGCGATCCTATTCTTGATCAGAAAGTGGGAGAAAAATTTGCTTCGGAACTCCGGGAAAACATCGACCTCATTGAAGGCGTTTATGAACCTTTTGAGTCATCTACTTATTTAGACGGATTGCTCGCTCCGGTATTTTTTGGATCCGCCATCAATAATTTCGGTATTCAGGAATTGCTCGACACCTTCATACAAATAGCTCCATCGCCAACAACCCGGGAGGCTGTTGAAAGGACCGTACAAGCTGAAGAGCCCAGGTTCAGTGGTTTTGTTTTTAAGATCCATGCCAACCTCGACCCCAACCACCGCGACCGCATCGCCTTCTTAAGGGTATGTTCCGGGAAGTTTGAACGGAATACCTTCTATCATCACGTTCGCCAAAACAAAAAGTTGCGTTTTGCCAACCCCACCAGTTTTATGGCCAACGAAAAAAATCTGCTCGAAGAGGCTTATCCAGGCGATGTAGTGGGCTTGTATGACAGCGGAAACTTCAAGATCGGGGATACCCTCACAGAAGGAGAATCCCTGCACTTTAAAGGAATCCCAAGCTTTTCTCCGGAAATATTCCGCGAGATCATTAATAAAGACCCCTTCAAATCCAAACAGTTGGAAAAGGGCGTTCAACAATTGTCAGAAGAAGGAGTGGCCCAGTTATTCATCCAACAACCCGGTAACCGAAAGATCATTGGTACGGTGGGAGAACTGCAGTTCGACGTAATTAAATTCAGGCTCGAACATGAATACACCGCGAAATGTGATTTTATGTTCATGAACCTCTTTAAAGCCTGCTGGATCTCCTGCGACGACAAGAAAAAACTCGCTGAGTTTATATTGCGAAAAGGAAACAATATTGCTACCGATAAGGATGGCAATCACGTCTTTTTAGCTGAATCCGCCTGGTCCCTCAAAATGGCCGGGGAGGCGTTTCCGGATATCAAATTCCACTTCACCTCGGAGTACCGGGAGGATACGGTGGTGGATATCTATGCTGTTCGGTAAAATTGACCATAGACCATGGACCATGGACCATGGTCTATGGTCAATTAAACAAATCCAAATACTCCTTAAACCGATACAAGCGGCCTCGCTGCCCTCCTGTCATTTCTTCAAGGATACCCAAGTGTTCAAGATCGGCGATCAGTTTATAAGCGCTTACATTCGATTTCCCAGTAATGGCCGCCACCTGTTGGGCATCCACGATGGGCGAACGGAAGAGGTGATCCATCACCTTTCGGGCATTGATGGCTCTGCTTCCCAGGGGACTTAGTTTTATGTCAACTTCTTTTTGTAAACGCAAAATAGAGTCGAAGGTTTTAACACCATGCTTCGCAGTTTCAATGATGCCCACCAGGAAGAATTTAAGCCATTGGGCAAGATCATGATGGGTTCTTACCCGGGTCAGGTTATCATAATACAGGCTCCTGTGTTTTTCAAAAAAGCCTGAGAGGTAAAGCACAGGTTGTTTCAATACCCCTTTACTCATCAGGTAGAGCGGGATCAACATGCGGCCAACGCGTCCATTTCCATCCAGAAAAGGATGGATGGTTTCGAATTGATAATGCAGGATAGCAACCTTGAGCAGTTCAGGGATCGGATACTTTTCGTTGTTGGCAAAATGTTCCAGATCACTCATCAGATGGGCGATTTCCGTATGAGGGGGAGGTACAAAAACGGCATCTTTAAGGGTTGCCCCACCGATCCAGTTCTGACTTCTGCGGAATTCACCGGGTTGTTTATCACTACCCCGAACACCACTGAGAATTTTAGCATGCCCATTGCGGATCAGGCGGCTCGAAAAGGGGAGATCCTGCAATTGGGCCATGCTAATTTTCATGGCAGTTATATAATTCTGAACCTCCTGCCAGTCATTTCTTTTCTCAAAGGCGATCACCGCTTCATCCATAAATACTTCTTCTATTTGGGTCCGGGTTCCTTCGATCCTTGAAGATAAAGTCGCCTCTTTCGCCAGGTGCATGCTGATATAATGCTCAATGTTTACATAATGGGAATACATGTCCAAACGGCCTAACTCCCTGTCGGCCTCAGTCAGCATCGTAATGATGGCCATATCATCCACCTCCCAAACCCGATCAATAATCTCGGGCATGAAGGCGGCATAATACCCCACATTTACGACACGGCCGGAATTAAAGTTTTTCATGATCCCTTAACTAATATTCCGCTAAGTTAAGAAAAAATATAAAAACTTAAATAAGAAAATAATAAATTAAGAAAATTGCAGAATAGTTAAATAACTTCTTCGGAACGTACAAATTCATAAGACCCGGGTTTCGGGTATCAGGTATCGGGTTCTGGGTCACTGCGGCATTTAGCTAGTCACTTCGAGCTTGTCGAGAAGGGGCTGAAACGAGAACCTCAGCCAAGACCTGCTCTCGACTCGCCATTGGGTTTATTCTTACCCGCTAAATACTTTCGGCGGCTCGAGCTGACTGAGATTGGGTAATAGATATTGATTATACCAGTCAAACTGACTG
The DNA here is from genome assembly GCA_003531115.1 of Bacteroidota bacterium. Classification (GTDB taxonomy): domain Bacteria; phylum Bacteroidota; class Bacteroidia; order UBA8524; family UBA8524; genus UBA8524. The sequence goes on from DQHT01000158.1 coordinate 48,576, forward strand.
TACGCCAAATAATAGACTAAACCAGCCTGAACCCTGAACCCTACTTAATAATCGTCGCGCCGATCAATTCACTCAAAGCCCTCCGCATCGACATAAGGTGATTTTGTTTTTCCATCAATTCGGTGATCTTTTCTTCTTCAACCGCTTCCTTGAGCTCCTTCAGATTGGCTTCGATCACCATTTCTACTTTGCGGATCTTATAGTGAAGGATAGCGCTGTGCAGGTCAAGTTTATAATTGTCTTCTTCGTGTATGAGCGGGATCTCATGCATCTCCTGCCAGCGGTCACTTGCGCGGTATTTGTCCTGCAGTGCGTCAGCGGCGAAACTGTTCACCGAAGTTTCAGGATGGTTCACAAAATAGGTAGCATCGATAACGTGTCCTTCGCTCAGGGCTTTACGAACCTCTTCAAGCAGGTTGGCGCACAGGGGGTTGGTAAATTCAAGTCCTTCGTGGATCTCGTCCAAAACAAATTGAGCCACGTTCCGCTCCTCATCAAAAGGATCGGCAGCGTGACGAATGACAAGTTTCATAACCTGCCTTTCTTGTTTTTCAGTTTCGGTGAGGTGAGACAGGACGATCTCCTCATCCGGCAGCATTTGTTCGGCAATTTCCGCAGCTTCCAGGGCTTTTCTGCTGCTGTCTTCCACCTCTTTGCGCCGTGCCTTGCCTAGTTCAGCAGCGATAACCTGCTCCGGCACTTCCATGATCTTCGCACATTCCTGTGCGAAAATGGTCCGGGTTACGGGGTCAGGAATGAGGGCAATGCTGGCAACGATACTTTTAACGGCCTCGGCTTTTTTGAGGGGGTCTTTACCGGTTTCACCAAAAAGCAGCTGCGATTTAAAGAGAATAAAATCCTGTTCGTGCTCCTCAATATACGTTTCAAAGGCTTGTCCGCCCACCTTTTTGCAGTACGAATCGGGGTCTTCTCCATCCGGAAAAATAACCAGGCGCACATTCATGCCCTGGGCCAAAATAAGGTCGATACCGCGTTGGGAAGCTTTTAATCCGGCCGGGTCTCCATCATACAATACAGTAATATTGGGAGTAAAACGCCGAACCTGCCTGATCTGTCCATCGGTCAATGAAGTTCCTGATGAAGCCACCACATTTTCAATACCTGCCTGATGGAGGGTGATCACATCGGTATAGCCTTCTACCAGGAAACATTTGTCCTTGATCCGGATGCTGTTTTTGGCAAAAAACATCCCGTAAAGGATATCGCTTTTATGATAAACAGGCGTTTCGGGCGAGTTGAGGTATTTCGGACCTTTATCATCCTTGCTCAATTGCCTTCCTGCAAAGGCCACCACTTTTCCTACCAGGTTATGGATGGGAAAAATGACCCGGTTACGGAACATATCGTAACGTTTACCCTGCTCGTTTACCTTACTGAGTCCGGCCAGTTCGAGGTATTCCGCTTTATAGCCCAGCTTGAGGGCTTCACTGCCAAATTGGTCCCAGGAATTCGGTGCATAACCCAGTCCAAATTTTTCCAGGGTCTCTTCCCTGAATCCGCGCTCCAGAAAATAACTTTTACCCAACGCCTTACCGTCTTCCGTTTCTTCGAGCTGTTTGCGGTAAAACTCCAGCGCGTATTGGAGAACGATAAACAGGCTCTCTTTTTCATTGGCCTGCAGCAGTTCTTCCGGGGTAATTTCTTTTTCTTCAGGAATGGTGATTCCGTATTTTTTGGCCAGGTAACGCAGGGCATCGGGATAGCTGCACTGTTCATGCTCCATCAGGAAGGTCACCACATTGCCACCTTTGCCCGAACTGAAATCTTTAAAGATCTGCTTATTGGGCGAAACATAGAAGGAGGGCGTCTTTTCCTGGCTAAACGGACTCAGCGCCTTGAGATCCGCCCCCGACTTTTTAAGCGCCACAAATTCGCCGATAACCTCCTCGATGCGAGCGGTAGCCATGATATCGTCGATAATGTGTTTAGGGATCATAAAGGGAAAGCCTTAGCTTTGTTTTGCATGAACTTGAAGGACAAAATTAAACAACGCGCGGCGCAAATCCACGAGGAAATCCGTTCGATCCGTCATCATCTCCATCAAAACCCGGAATTATCCTTTCAGGAGCACGAAACCCAGCAGTTTGTAGAGGAACAATTGAAGCAGATCGGAATCAGTGAAGTGCAACGGATCGCAGATACCGGATTAGTAGCCTATATCCGCGGAACAGACAATGGAAAAACCATTGCTTTGCGTGCCGATATGGATGCTTTACCCATTCAGGAAGTACCGGGCAGACCCTATGGATCAAAAAACCCGGGAGTGATGCACGCCTGTGGTCATGATGTGCATACTACCTCTTTATTGGGAGCCGCAAAATTATTGAACGAAACACGGGGTGAATGGAGCGGAACCATAAAACTCCTGTTCCAGCCCGGAGAAGAAAAAATGCCGGGTGGTGCCACTTTGATGATCAGGGATGGGGCCATTAAAGGTGCACACAGCATTATCGGACAACATGTTATGCCCTTATTGCCAGTAGGAACTGTGGGTTTTCGCTCGGGTCTTTATATGGCCTCTGCCGACGAAATTCACATGACCGTTAAAGGCAAAGGCGGACACGGTGCCATGCCCCAGTTTAATATTGATCCGGTGTTGATCACGGCACATATTCTCACTTCCCTGCAGCAGATCGTTAGCCGCAATGCCAGTCCGATTATACCCTCGGTTTTGTCGTTCGGTAAGGTCATCGCAAATGGAGCCACCAATGTTATTCCCAATGAAGTAAAACTCGAAGGGACCTTCCGCACCCTCGATGAGGCATGGAGAGCCGAAGCCCTTGAAAAGATCAAAAAGATGGCAGAAGGAATAGCCGAATCGATGGGAGGATATTGCGAGGTGAATATTGTTCATGGATATCCCTTCCTGAAAAACGACGAACGCCTGAGTGCCGATGCCAAAACATGGGCCATTGACTACCTTGGCGCCGATAAAGTCCACGACCTCGACATCTGGATGGCCGCTGAAGATTTTAGCTACTATTCTCAGGAAATGCCCGCCTGTTTCTATCGTCTGGGGGTGCGTAATGAAGCCAAAGGTATTACCTCAAGTGTACATACGCCTAATTTTGATATTGACGAAGATGCGTTGCTTATAGGAGCGGGATTGATGGCTTGGCTGGCGTTGAAGGAACTGGGGAATTAGTCAACGGTCAACAGTCGACGGTCAACGGATTTGCTGTGGTCTGTTGACCGTGGTCCGTTGACTGTCGACCGTTGACTGTCGACCGTTGACATTTTCAACGCAAATCCTCCATTTCCAAAACCCGCTCACAAAAATCATATTCGACCTTCATGTTAGAAGCAATAATAAGGAGTTGGTCCTGGCTTCCCTGAACCAGATTTCGGTATAATTCTATCCCCTTTTCATCCAGATTCGTACAGGGTTCATCCAGAAAAATAACAGGCACATCCGGCACAAAGGCGGCCATCAGTTTCAGCCTTTGCCGCATGCCGGAGGAAAGTTGCTTGATGAATTTATGTTTCGCGGCGATCAGTCCCGTTATTTCGTACATGCGGGCTTTGTTCCAGTCGGCCTTTGGTTTTTTTAACTGGAAATGAAGCTCAAAAAACTCGTCGACCGTCACTTCTTCGGGCAATTCAAGCAGGGGAGAGATGAGGGTATAATGTTGGTACCAGTCCAGAGATTCTACGTCCTTTCCCGTTTTGTCCTTCCACAGGATGTTTCCTTTCGACAGGGCATAAAAGCCGGAAAGACTCATTAAAAAGGTGCTTTTCCCGGAACCGTTTTGGCCTAGGATGGCCACTTTTTCACCGGGTTTGAAGGAGGTATCTACTGAGCGAAAGATCCAGTCGCGACCAAATTTTTTTCCGATATCCAGGCACCGAATTTCGAAAGCGTCGGTCATCCTAGTCCCTTCTCGAAATATAACCTTTCATCACCCCGCGGTCTGAATCCTTGATAAAGCTAACGATCTCATCCCGCTCCTTGGTGGGCTCCATTTCGTTTTCGATGATGGATAAGGCTTTGGAATTATTATTTCCTCTCAGATAAAGGATACGGTAGATCTGTTGAATTTCTGCAATTTTTTCATTCGTAAACCCTCTGCGGCGTAACCCGATCGAATTCACCCCTTCATACGACAATGGCTCACGACCTGCCTTGGAATAAGGAGGAACATCTTTACGAACCAAAGAACCACCGGCTACCATGGCATGAGCGCCGATCTTAACAAACTGATGTACGGCACAGGTTCCGGCGATGTAAACATAGTCCTGCACGATGATATGTCCGGCCAATTGCACCGAGTTGGCGATGATCACATGATCGCCGATCAAACAATCATGGCCAACATGCACATAGGCCATGATCAGGCAGTTCGAACCAATAACGGTCTTATTTTGGTCGAGGGCCGTTCCTTTATTGAGAGTAACACATTCGCGGATCACGGTATTGTCGCCAATGATCAGCAGGCTGTCCTCTCCCTTGTATTTCAGGTCTTGTGGAACGGCAGAAATAACCGCCCCCGGAAAAATTTTGCAGTTTTTACCGATCCGTGCACCTTCAAAGATGGTGACATTCGAACCGATCCAGGTTCCTTCGCCGATCTCTACGTTTTTATGGATGGTTACAAAGGGTTCAATAACGACCGTATCGGCAATTTTTGCCTGGGAGTCGACATAAGACAGGGGTTGTATCATCGGGTATATCCTCTTTTTTGGTTCGGGTTAATAGGTAGATGTGGCAGAACTGGGTTCTTCAACAGGAGCACGGTCGCGAATAACCTGCGCCATCATTTCGGCCTCTATAACAACTTTATCGCCTACAAAGGCAGCTCCTTTCATCATACATACACCACGACGAATAGGGGCGGTAAGTTCCATACGGATAACCAGCGTATCTCCCGGTACCACCTTATCCTTGAAGCGTACGTTGTCGATCTTCATAAAATAGGTACTGTAATTTTCCGGATCGGGCACATCGCTCAACACGAGTACGCCACCTGCCTGGGCCATGGCTTCTACCATCAATACCCCCGGCATGATCGGGTTACCGGGAAAATGTCCGGGGAAAAAGTACTGGTCGGCCGTGATGTTTTTGATGGCAACAACTTGTGTGCTGCTCAGTTCGATTACCTTGTCAACCAGCAAAAAGGGGAACTTATGGGGTAAAAGTTGCGAAACAGCAACATGGTCCAAAATGGGTTTTTTGTTTGGATCGTATTGCGGCACGTTGGCTTTACTGCGGCGTTTTTTGATCAATGCTTTAATTTTTTTGGCAAAGGCTACGTTGGCGGCATGCCCCGGACGAGCGGCCATAACCTGCGCTTTTATGGGCATTCCGATAAGGGCCAGGTCGCCAATGAGGTCAAGCAGTTTGTGGCGGGCGGGTTCGTTTTGAAAACGCAGCTCCACATTGTTCAGGATACCTTCTTTACGCACTTCGACACTGGGTTTATTAAACAGTTCGGCCAGGTGGTCGAGTTCGTTTTTTTCCACTTTGCGGTCAACAATAACAATGGCATTACTCAGGTCTCCGCCTTTGATGAGGTTGGCCTTTAAGAGGGCCTCGAGTTCGTGCAAAAAGCAAAAGGTTCGGCTGGAGGCCACTTCATCCTTAAATTCTTTGAGGCTGGTAACCGAGGCGTGCTGACTTCCCAAAACAGGGGAGTTGTAGTCGACCATTACCGTCAGGCGATAATCATCCAAAGGCATGGCGATCATCTCCACACCACGGGGTTCATCCTGGTAGGTGATATTATGCGGGACGATAAAATACTCCCGTTCGGCTTCCTGTTCAACAAGGCCGGTACGAATGATCTCCCGCACAAATATTTCGGCACTGCCATCCATAATTGGAATTTCCGGACCACTTAGCTGGATCAGGGCATTATCCACTTCTGAACCCACCAATGCGGCCAGAATATGTTCTACGGTATACACACGGGCGCCGTGTTTTTCGAGGGTAGTTCCTCGAGAGGTATCCACCACCAGGTCGCAATCGGCATCAATGATGGGATGACCTTCCACATCCATACGCTGAAATTTATACCCGTGATTTTCCGGAGCGGGCAATACCGTCATCAGGGTATCCGTTCCTGTATGGAGCCCTACTCCCCTAAATTCGATCTGGGCTTTTAATGTCGTTTGTTTCACAGCTTATCCTTTTTCGTTCAACGCTTTACGAAGTGCCTCTACCTCCAATTGTAAGGCGTGCAACTTCTTATCCATCTCAGGCAAATTTCGGAAAACTGCCTGCGATTTTAAATGATCTTTTAATTCAATAACCGGAGAACCCATCCAGCTTTTATTTTCTTCTTTTATGGAACCCAGTAATCCGCTTTGCGCAGCAATTTTGGTTCCGTCAGCGATTACCAGATGCCCGGCAATACCAACCTGTCCGCCCACCACCATCTGTTTACCCAGCCTGGTACTTCCTGCTACGGCAGATTGTCCTGCGAGAACGGTATTCTCACCGATCTCCACATTATGGGCGATCTGAATGAGGTTATCGAGTTTGGCTCCTTTTCGTATGATTGTGCTGCCCATGGTGGCCCGGTCGATGCTGGTATTGGAGCCGATCTCTACATTGTCTTCAATAACAACATTCCCCAACTGCGGAATTTTTGAATAGCTTCCGTCAGGCTGGGGAGCAAAGCCAAATCCATCCGAACCAATAACTGCGCTCGCATGGATCATACAATCTGCTCCAATTTTGCATTGGTGGTAAACGATTACACCGGGATAAAGCACGGTATTGCTGCCGATCTCCACATTTTCTCCCAGGAACACGTTCGGGTAAATTTTTACATTGGTCCCGATCTTGCAATTTTTGCTGATATACGAGAAGGCCCCAAGGTACAGTCCTGCTCCAATGCTGCAGTTTTCACCAATAAATGAGGGCTCTTCAATGCCTACCTGGGTATTGGCCTGTCCTGCATATTGGGAAAGTATCGTTGTAAATGCCGCATACGGATCATCTACCCGGATCAGGGTAGATTTCACCGGTTTTTCCAGTTTCAGATCGCGACGCACCAGCACAATTCCCGCAGCCGTTTCATACAAAAAGCTTTCATATTTCGGGTTGGCTAAAAACGACAAGGCTTTGGCGTGTCCTTCTTCAATTTTAGCCACCGAATCAACGACCGTATCCGGGTCCCCTTCCAGGGTTCCTTGAAGTAATTGGCATAAGGCTGCGGCGGTAATTTGCATGAATGAAATATTAGCGCAAGTTAGCTATTTGTAATAACATAGAAAGTGCTTGAGCACACTGCCTTTTAGCGCCTTGAGGTTGTAATTGTCGGAAGCCTCGGCAATATCGACCACTTCCCCGTTTTTCATCAACAGTGAAATTCCTTGGGTATGACTGTCGTACGCCTTATTTTCCAGCTTACCGGCATACACAAAATAGCGGGCTTCTTTTTCACTTAAGCCGAGTTTCTGCATGATGATCTCCCGCTGCGCCTGGATCTCTTCTTTGCTGAACCCTGTTTTTTGCACCTGGATTTTGGGCAGGTGGCGATAGATGAGGTTTTTGCAAAGCTGGCTCAGGACCTTATCTTCATGGCTCATCCATACTTTGATGGCGCTCATTACATCGTTATCATCCAACAAAGCAAAACGGTCGAGCAGTTCCCGGCTATGGATAAAGGCCTCTTTTCCCGGATTTTCATACAGGAAAAAGTGAAAAGCAGGGGTGGCAAAAAGTTCCTCACCCCGGGAGGCAAGTTCTTTGGCACGTTGAAGAATTTTTAGCAAAAGTTCTTCAGCCGCTACTACCGTTTTATGGAGATATACCTGCCAATACATGAGGCGGCGGGCGATGATAAATTTTTCGATGGAATAGATGCCTTTTTCCTCCACCACCAACTCATCATTCACCACATAAAGCATTTTGATGATACGGTCCGAACTCACAACCCCCTCAGAAACACCCGAATAGAAACTATCACGGCGCAGGTAGTCGAGGCGGTCCATATCGAGTTGGGATGACACCAGTTGGTGCAAGAAATGTTTTTTGTAGGAATCCGTGAAGATGGAAATGGCGAGATCCAGCCGTCCTTTGAAGTCGGTATTCATCTGCTGCATCATGGCCAGGGAGATGTCTTCATGATGCACCCCATGTACAATCGTTTGTTCGAGGGTATGCGAAAAAGGACCGTGACCAATATCATGCAAAAGAATGGCGATACAGGCCCCTTCCGCCTCCTCTTCATCAATGTCCACCCCCTTGATACGCAGGTTGGTAATGGCTTCTCCCATCAGGTACAAGGCACCCAAAGCATGGTGAAAGCGGGTATGATTGGCACCCGGAAACACCAGATGGCTCATGCCCAATTGCCGTATCCTGCGCAAACGTTGAAAGTAAGGGTGTTCGATCAGGTCGAATAGGATCTCATACGGCAAAGTCAAAAAGCCATATAAGGGGTCGTTGATGTTTTTTCTTTTGTTCAAAGTGGTGCTGCGAAATTATTGATTTATGATTTATGATTTTTGATTTATGATTGGAGATAACTGGCTGACGCACGAGTAGTTCAACGCGGCGCGGAGGACTTTGTTTTTGAGGGCGCGTATTGCTTACGCCCGCTTAGAGGCGCGGTTTTTTATTCGTCCGAAAATTAGAAGCCGCGTCTTTTGTCCAAAATAAGTAGCAAGAATACCGATTTGGAATTTGGAACTTGGAGCTTGGAATTTAGGCTTCAACAAGATTTAAGGAGTATTCAAGGGTTTCATTATCATCGGGGATGGATTCTCCTCTTTCCTTTAAATCTTCAATATATAATTCAATAGCCTCCTTGGCCATAGTTAATGCTTCCTCTACACTATCCCCATAGGTAATGCATCCTGGCAATACCGGAACAGAGGCAGTAAATCCCCCTTCTTCTTCCTTATGCAGATGAATTTTGTAAGTGGCCATAATAGCTGCTGGTCAATGATTTTAAATCGAGGTATAAAGTTAATGAAAATAGCAGAATGTTTCAATCTTTTCTGGCAGATCTTCTGAAATTTGGCTAGATAAAAACCGCTAAAAACAGGCCCATTGCAATATACTTCCGAAGAAATCAAATGATCCAATTGGTGTAATTATGGATAGTATAGATTTTTTTTCGACAGAGGGCTTTTTACCGGTTTGCCGAATTATTTATATAAATTGCTGAAACAACCTAAACCACATCCCTATGATTCACAACAGAAGATTCCCGTCAGCCATACTACGATTTGTTTTTTTACTATTAGTCCTATTGTTTGTAGGTGCGCGTGCGGAAGTAAAGGCTCAGTTTATCGTTGACACGTATTCGAACGACACTTTTACTACTTTCCTGCATGTTGATAGTAGTATATTAATACTGACTTTTGACACTGGTTATTCCTTTCAGCAATGTTCAACCGCTGTTGCCGGGACGCCTAGCCTCCAACCTCTTGACAGTCTTTTAGGAGGCCCCATTCCAAATTCCTTCCGTGCATCGCTCATTTCAACTCCGACCGTTTTACAGTATAATACTGCCAAAAGTCATTTGGTTTCAAATGTATCCATTTGTAAGAGTGTACAACCGGTATATAAAAATTATTCCGGGGGGTTAGTTCCCTCTGACATAATCATCGTCCATCTTGCGACACTTGCAGATTCAAGTTTTCTTAAATCCGATGCAGTCAGCAATAATTGCCAGGTACTTGGGGCAAGTGGTTTTGATCCGTTCATTTGGTTTATCCAGCAGGACAAGCGCACCGACCCTTCTCCTCTTACTTCCAGTGCCCTGAATGCAAACACCACCAACTATAGCTGGGTGGAAACGAATTTCGTGTATCCTGTCAGTCTAACATCAAATGTGCCAACGGATCCATTATATGCAACTCAATGGGCATTGAAGAACACGGGCGCAAATTACCCGACGGGAGGAATTGGCGGGTCAGGGGTTGCGGGTGAAGATGTTCAAGCGGAGGGGGCTTGGAACTTTACAAAAGGATGTGTACAAATTAAAATCGGAATAATGGATGAGGGGATGGATTGCTCGCACGAAGATTTTTCTGTATATTCAATAGGTTTTAACGCGTTGGCTACAAGTCCAGTTTTTAATAATGTTATTACAAGTTTGGGAGGTTGTTATAATGCTATTGACAATTTGGGTGATCATGGAACTTCATGTGCAGGTATTATAGTTGGTGAATGGAATGATACCGGAATGGCAGGATTAGCGCCTTCTGTTCAGTTGACAAGTATATACACTGTTTCAAGTGCAGCCAGTTCTATACCGACGGGCACTGGGACCGACGATATAACCTTGTCAAGCGCCTATTATTGGGCATCAAATAATGGAATTGATATTCTTTCGGGCAGCTTTGCCATTTTCAGTCCCAGCCCCTCCTCGAGTCAAATATTAAACCCAATGTTAGTGCGAAGTAGTATGAGAAATTTTGTACAAAATGGTCGTAACGGATTGGGGGGAGTAATTTTCCATAGTACTGGAAACGGAGATTTTTATCAAACAACTCCACTATGCTCTACTACAACTAATATTGGTTATCCCGGCAGTGAAGATGATGTTATTGCCGTTACTGGTACCTCACCCTGTGCAGAATTGAAAACATGTAATGATTGTACTGGAACAAACTACCCCGCTTCGCACGGTGTAGGGACGGATGTTGCCGCACCCTATTGGGAAGTTTGGGCACCGGTTCGTATGGGAACTGGACCTGGGTTTAGCAATTACGATTTATTCGGAGGAACTTCCGCCTCTACCCCCCTTGCAGCAGGAACCATGGCCCTTATCTTGTCAGCCAACCCCTATCTAACTCATACTCAAGCCCGCTTTATTCTGGAAAGCACCTGTGATAAAATCGGTGGATATACCTATACTTCTTCTGTTCCCGGACAGCCCAATGGCGACTGGTCATTTGAATTGGGATATGGCCGGGTGAATGCGGGCGCAGCAGTTGAACTGGCAATGGAAACCGAAGTGGTGTTTTTGGAGCTAAACGGTTCTACTGTACCCGGGAATGAGTTTATTGAACCTTCCATGACTTTCAGTCACACACTTACCGCCTCAGTTCCTTCCATTTCAATAACCTCAGTCATACATTGGTTTTACAATGGAAAGGAAGTGGCGAGTGGTACATCAAGTTATTCTGCCACGAAGTTTGGTGTCTATAAATTTGTAGTAAAAACAGATTGTGGCATGACACAATCAGCCGAATTACGAATCATACCGGATTGCGAGAATATCAGTTCCAACCTCACAAGTCTGAGCGGAACCCTGAGTTCCGGTACCTACTCAAATTCAAACGGCTATTATATTCCGAATAATACCACCATAACGATCAGTACCAGTTCCGTTTCGTTCCAGAATACCTTTATTGCTGCGGGAGAATGTACAAAAATCTATGTGCCTGCTGGAGGCAACGTTACTTTGGATAATGTTCAGGTAATCGGATGTGCCGACTGGAAAGGTATTGAGGTAGATGGAAATATGAATGCGGCACCTGGACTGGCCAATCACGGTAATGTTTACATCAGAGACAGCTATATCGAAAATGCAGAGATCGGTGCTTATAGCAAACATGGTGGAACCTTGACACTGAGCAATAATACCTTCTACAGAAATTCTATTCATGTGGCATTGGCAGATTATAATCAAAGTTACTCGCTTGCCAGCCTTTCCTCATACAATGAATTTGGGCCAATAAAGGCTACCGGGTTTACCTGTGGCGAATCAAGAGGGATTAACGATCAGACAACTTATACGTCATCTTCAGGGTCTATTACTACGGTGAAGCCTTATTTTCATATATCAAATGTTGCATCGGCAGGAATTGGAAACAATACCTTCTATGACCATGAATTGGAATTGGTCGGGCGGTATTCCATTCCGAACAATAGCGGTCTTTTTTCGCTTGAACAGCCGTCTTCCATTAAAACCGGCATCTTCGGCTATGGGTCAAAAGATTTAACAATCACGGATAATACCATTTATGTACATGGGGATTGCGGGATTCACCTGAAGAGTGTAAGCGGTCTTGGTAGCGGTGTAAATTATATTACCAGCAATGAAATAGGGCGTTATTCTGGTATAACGATTCCCACAGGAGGTTCAAAGAACGGACTCAGGATGGAGAGTTGTGCAAACTTTGAAGTTACCTATAACCAATTCCTTGCAGGGTTGAATTACGGTATATCTGTTATCAACAGTTTCTCCCAATTATCCTTCGAAACCAATTATTTTTTCACCACTAAATATGGAATAGTAGTTGCGCCGGTTGAATGGCCATTTACTACCTCGGTCCAAAATACTCTGAATAGCACCAGTATGAATGTGATGATGAAATGCAATAAGTTTGAAACCGTTGAAATTGCAATTGGGATTTCGGGAAACCTCGTAAGCCAGGGGTCGACAGTACTCAATTCTCAGAACAAATTCTACAATATTCAAACCTGGGAAGTTGTATCCCGAGGATGGTCACCACCAACCAGATATTATTACTATTCGAGTTTCTCAAATCAAGTCCCACGGACGTCAGGAACAGCAGTGACACTGGATAATTCCGTAATATCCGTATTTTCAACGTGGGGGACAACTTCAAGCAACACAGGCTGTTATTATTCAAAGAATGCATTGTTTATAGAGCCGGAAGAAGAACAAATGATAAAGGCCTATCCGAATCCATTTAGTGGCATATTCACCTTATCTGCACTTGAAAATACCACCTTTGAGATCTTTGATACCAAAGGACAAAATGTAGACGCCCGGTGCCAGACCAGTCAAATTTCTGCAACTGAATGGCTTATCGATGCTTCTGGCTTGCAACCCGGAGTGTATTTGATATGTCTTGTAAGGGATGAATTTCGGCAATCGCTGCGAATTGTGCATCTAAAAGAGTAAACATGGCAAAAGGGAAGGTAAATACATTTCTTTTAATCTTCCTCTCAATCTTTTTAGCAGGATTGTTTCAGAGGGTAGAGGCGCAACAAGCTGACCACTGGATCTTCGGATACAAAGGCGGACTGCACTTCAATCCTCTGCTTTCCAAACCAGAGTTCACAAATAGTATGATTAGCGCGGCTTGCCTGGGGGATTTGGGTTCGTTTCCCTCTGCATTTTCTGCATCTATTAGCGACTGTGAGGGAAACCTTCTCTTCTATACCAATGTAAGTGTCGTATTTAATCGTAATCATGATACCATGCTTAACGGGGCCATGTGTGAGTACGGCAGTCCAGGTGAACATGGTACGCCTACTATCCTGGAAAGGAAAGATTCGATAGGTAAATATTTGCTCCTTAATGCTGTATTAGGCCCAAAGATTGGTTTAGTTGCCACCCTGGTCGATATGAATTTGGATAATGGCAAAGGAGGCGTCTATGCCAAAGACATCTTGATTAACGACTCTTCTTTAGGTCGATTTGCCGTTCAACAACATCCGAATGGAGTAGATTACTGGGTAGTTTTTAGGCCAACAGGAAGTTTTTTTGTTGCCCTTCAACTTTCTCCTTCAGGAACGATAATCAATCGGGTAGAGAGTACCGACATTTCTGGTTCCTATGCACCATGCTTATATTACATCGGCGCCCCATACTGGAGTGGCTTAGATCAGTGTATTAAGTTTTCAAACAACGGAAAGATGATCGCCGTGAATAACCTGCATTATGGCGGCTTTTCTTCTTATTTATACCAATTTAATCCGACAACAGGCAAGATAGGCCAGCCAAAACCGTTGACTCAGGAGGGTTGGCATAATTCGTTAAATAATATTCAATTTGAATTCAGTCCGAACGATAGCTTTGTCTATGCTTCAATTAGTAGTCCACATGCCAATCCGAATCTTTCCAGAGGGCGTATTTTTCAGTTGCCAACCTATCTGCCCAACCCAACCTTTTCTCCTTTTACTTTTAATGTAGCCGGAAAAAAAGAAAACTATGGAATTCAACTTGCTCCCGACGGACGAATTTATTTCCTCAATCCGGGAGACTCCAGTTTTGGTGTGTTTTTATTTCCGAATCGGCCCGGGACTCAAGCAGAACTGATCGAAACCTATATTAAGTTTCCCTTTGCGTTGCACTCCGTACTTCCCAATATTTCTACACCCTTCAAACAGCTCGATCTCCGCCATAATGCTGAATCCGGACAATGTATTGATACCTTCAATGTTCAGATACAAGGTGGCCTGGCTGAATTTAGACGTTTTAGAATTGAATGGGGAGATGGGGATAGTCTCATCCTTGATTCAAGCTATCTGAGCGAATCAATTCCTCATACGTATCAATCAGAGGGAATTTACCCAATCCGGCTCACCGCCTGGACCAAAGACTGCCATTTGCCCATCGTTCGTCGGGATACTGTTTCCATTCGGATTCGACCTTCAGGTGAGGATACCGCTATGGAACTCCGCTCATTATGTGGGGCGGATTTTGTCGTATTGAAAACCAGTAGCATCCATACAGATTCTCTTATTTGGCGGGCACTATCCATAACTGATACCTTACCATGGCGGAATGGCAAACCTATGTTCGGAACATATACGGATTCTGTAACGCTTAGTGATACAAACACCTATCTTTTTTCCATCACGCGATTTAAAAATAACGGCTGCACCAGTGCAAATTCCTTCAATTATACACCCAACATAGAACCCAGACCTTTGTCCTCATTTTTACAACCGGCCGATACCCTGCACTGTGCACCTTATGCGCTCGATTATATCAATCAATCTACGAATGCTACGTCGGTATCCGTTTCTCTAAATACGACTGTGCTTACTGAAACCGGCACAGACACGTTTTCTCATATTCTAACTGACGGAGGAAACTATGCGCCAGTTTTTGTGGCTATGAATGGGGATGGGTGTACGGATAGCCTTATTGGAAATACCATTCGAATTCTGGAGAGGCCAATACTTGATTATCAAATTCTCCTCGACAGTACATGTGACTCCTCCGGATTTCGTATTATCGACAGAAGTTTGAATAGCGACAGCATCGATGTTCAAATACAAAGTTTGGATTTCACCCTGGTTTTCTCGGATATACTCCCGATTCAATCCTCCATCCTCCATGCCGATTCCGGAAACAGAAACTACTTGATAGCTTATGCGGGTATTAATGCCGTTTGCCGGGTCGACAGCCATTTCACAGTGAAAACGACTAAAATGCTTAAACCCGGCACGCGCATATCCGGAGTTGCATTAAGCTATTGTATGCCTGCCGAATTGCTTATCACCGATATGGATACAGACCCACTGGTAAGTAGCTATACGGTATTTTTTAACGGAATAAAAAAGGCTGAAAACCTGTCAGGCATCCCACTTGCGCAAGGTGCCTATAATTTGAAAGTGATCGAGGAATTTGCTAACGGCTGTCAGGCAGGTGATTCCGGTTTTTTTAGCGTTTTTCCTGCTCCCGAAACTGAAACACTGCGTGATACTTTTTCAGATTGTACAGGATTTCATGTCGCTTTACGGCCGAAGAACGGTACAACTTTAGATTCCGTTTCTATTCATCGGGGTTCATTTTCTCTGGAAACATATGCCTTAGAAGCCTTTGACCCGTCTGTAATCTGGACCTACTCCCACACAGATAGTGCAATAGAACATTCATTTTTATGGTCGCCGCTTTCAATGGACGGATGCCGGGATACGGCCGTATTTTCCATTCAACAAAGTCCTTATCGTCGCTTAGATGCCCCGGAAACACAGTTAATTCGTGTAACATCTAATACAAGCGCCATGGTCCGCTGGGACTATCCGGAAGGCACTCAATATGGCGAGGCCGAAATAGAGGATATGAATGGCTTATATCGGATTAATCTGGACACGTCTGAGATCGAGAAGGAGCTTTGGTCATTGGCTCCTGCTGATGGGCCCGTATCCGTTCAAATAAAAGCTGTAGACTCATGCGGAATTCGTTCGGATAGTTCTGGAACACATACCACTATCTGGCTGCAATCAGAACAACTCGGCGATGTTTCTTTTCTAAGATGGACCAATTATCAAGGCTGGGATATTGGAAACCTGCAATTGGATTTATTGCAAGAAAATGGCAACTGGAAAACAATGGCCACTGATTTGGAAAATACAAACACATACAGCGATCCATCCTATTCCGAAGCCCTTATGGACAACTACTGTTACCGAATTAAGGCATCCAAAAAAGGAGAAGACAGCCTGTATACACTCAGTAATATAAGTTGTGTTGCACAAGCCCCACTATTGCTTGTACCCAATGCCTTTACACCAAATGGAGACCGGTTAAATGATCTGTTTCAGGTATACTCCCTGTCAAATGCATCAATTGAAATGACTATTTATTCCCGATGGGGAGAAAGTATATATTCAGAAGAATCAAGTTCTCCTTCCTGGGATGGAAGCTATAAAAACTTACCCGCTCAGGAAGGAACTTATTTGTATATCCTAAAGGTTCTTACGAATGAAGGCAGAAAATATACCTTAAAAGGGAGCGTAGAACTTTTGCGTTGATATTTGGAATTTTCTCTGTAACTTTAGGCAGCGTATGAAAAGATTTTTAGTTGTATTGGTCCTGCTTCTTAATCTCCAGGAAGCACGAGGCTCCCATTTTGAATCCGTATATATTTCTTATCGGACACTGAATGATTCATTCATTGAAGTGAACCTGCATACCTTCCAATATTGTTACGGTGCACAGATGACGCATCATCCCTATGAGATCTCCTATGGAACTACCACCATCACAGACACCGTGCGTTATGCTAGCCAAAGAAATGTGACTCCCAGAGGTCCTGGGTGCCCGGATACGTGCATTAACCCGTATCCTGTTAAAGAAAAAATATTTAAAGACACGATTGATGTCACTTCAATAAGCGATTGTTCCATACGAATTAGCATTCTGTTATACAACCGGACATACGGTAACAACGAACCAGCCTATGTTTTTACAGAATTTAACCGATGCCTGGGGGCCGGAAATTCCAGTCCGGTATTTGACCCACCCATGCCCAGGGTGTTATATTCGTCTGAAACAAATTTTATGTTTTATGATGCGAAGGATATTTATGACCAGCGAGACTCCATCAGTTTTGCTCTGTTGGAACCGGCTTACAAGGCGAATAATGTTCCCATAACTTATACCGGAAATTTTTCCCCAAAGCAGCCCCTTAGCTATACCGGATTTCCTAACACGCCGCTCCGCTATTCCAATAGTCGCGGTTGGATCGAAGTGATTCCGAATCAAGGGAATTCAGTCGCCTATTTAGGAGGTGATATTTATGAATGGTTCGATAGTTCAGGCACAAAGATCTTGGCCTCCAAAACGCATTTTGATCATCTTTGCATTGTTCTTAATACAACCTACCCAACTCCCACACCACAACTAAGCTTTGACGGAGGCGGACTTGGAAGCAACGGAGCCTACGACCCTTGTGGCGACACGGTTCAAAACCTGAACTATACCCTTTCCGATTCGGGCGACAGTCTGACTTATTTTATCGTAGCTGATGCGCCGATAACCTATAGCGTAGTCGATACCAATGAAAGTTATAAGAACATTACCCTTTCGGTTTCTATCCCCGACAGCCTGCTGAACGATACCTTCTACGTGAGAATCTATGCGAAGGATGATAATTGTACCCTGGCCAAGGAGCGAAACTTTCTCCTTTCTTTTGTGCGCTTTCCAAAGCCGGAAAATTATACTCCGCCAAAGCTCGACAGCCTGGCGCTGTGTAACGGATATAAACTCACCTTATCGGATCCCGCCCAGCAGCTATTCAACTTTAAATTCGCAAACAACAAGGATACCCAGTCTTTTTATTACCCTCAGGCGGGCTACCATCCTGTGGCTATTCGTGTAGGAAATTCCTACAGTTGTTCGGTTATCCATACCGACTCGGTTTTTCTCCCCCTTTATGGACAAGTACAAGCAAATATCACGTACCCTACCTTATACCCTTGTCCGGGAACGGGAACTGTCTTTGCCGCAGCTCCTTCTGGAGGTACCGGTCCCTATAAAATACAATGGACCTCCATAGATACCGGTTTGAATTATACGGCCTATGTGAGCGACAGCCTGCTGCTTCAGGTAAAAACGACCGATGCGGTGGGTTGCAGGGCAACAGACACCTTCCTGCTCCGGAATTCCCCGAAATTATTTGCCTCCATCATCGGCAACCCCTGGCAATGTTATGATAATGGTTTACCCAGGTATGATGCCGCTGGTATCGTGGGAACGCCTCCCTACAACTACGATTGGTCAGGTTTGGGAACACTGCCTTATATTTATATCGATCCGTCAGCCGACACTACCCTTGTTATTAAAGTCACAGACGCTAACGGATGTATCGCCAATGACACCATGCGCATTACCCGCTATGTGGGTCCGCCCGCCAATGCAGGAAGCGACCAGGATGTTTGTGGGGGTTATTTGACGACTCTCCAGGCCATCGTGGGTCCGAACTTTTCGGCAACATATTATTGGTCCGGAATCGGAAGCGGGTCTTCGATCAGCTATATCCCGACCAAAAGTGGTTTTGTATTTTTGGAAGTAAGCGACAGCCTGGGTTGTCTCCACAGGGATAGTTTGTATATGGAAGTCCTGCCCAAGGCGGAGATCAGTATACAGGGCACAGACTCCCTTTGTGAACATGAGCAGGTCAATTTATCAGCAACTCCGCTTGGAACTTCTCCCTTTCAGATCAGCTGGACAGGAGGACCTCAGCAGGGAAGCGGTTCGAACTATTCGTTCACTGCCGGGCAATCTGCATCTATCCGAAGTATCCTCATCGATGCAAACGGCTGTCGGGATACGGCAAATACAGCTGTGGTGGTATTTCCTTTCGACACCATTACCTTTCTGAACCCCGTCTCAGCCCTTTGTGAAAACCAACAGCCCCTTGACCTGAGAACCTGGGTGACTCCTTCTCAAGGCAGCTGGTCGGGTAAGGGTGTAAACGGATTTACCTTTTACGCAGACAGCGCCGGAGTTGGGCAAGCGCTGATCCATTATCAATATGGAACCGCAAAATGTTTTGATCGGGACAGTCTTTTACTGGATATCCAAAAAAAGCCGGCTGTCGATTTTGAGGCCGATACCTTATATGGACCGATTCCCCTGGTCGTACAATTCACCAACAAAACCCCGGGCAATTACCAGTGGTTTTGGAACTTTGGGGTATTGATCCGTTTGGATGATACTTCCAGTCAAAAGAACCCCGTCTATACCTACGCCCATTCCGGAAAATACAACCCCCGCCTGGTCGCCTTCGACGCCGTTTGCCGCGATAGCCTGATCCGAACCGCCTATATCGACACCTGGCCGGGAGGGGTAGAAAGCGTAGGGAAGGCCTCTTTCCAGGTTTATCCGAATCCGTTCTCCAATTCTTTAACTATAGCCAATCCTGAACTTGATGAATTAAATTGGAGCTTGTACGCTACTGATGGAAAGTTGGTGGCGGAAGGTACTGTAAGCTCTGATTTGGAAGTTATCGATACCCGAATGCTGGTTCCAGGGCTTTATTTGATTCGGGTAAATGGGGTTGGTTATCGGGTGATCAGGGAGTAGTTCTCAGTTCGTCGCACTTCCCTTCGGCTGGCTCAGGGCAGGCTCTTCTCTCAGTGTGACGGACTATTTAGCTCCTCATCCCAATATCTCCAAGTCTCCTCGTCTCCAAGTCCCCTCGTCTGATGTCTCTGCTCGTCCGTTTACTTCGACAGGCTCAGCAAACGGACCATTTAGCTCCTCATCCCTTTATCTCCTAGTCTCCAAGTCTCCTCGTCTCCAGTCCCCTCGCTCCCTCACTCCCCGGTGAAGCAGAACTCCTGCGTCGTTCGCTCCCCCGCTCCGCCGCTCCGGACGAAGTCCCGCTCCCCTCGTCCGCCGAAGCTCGTGCACATTCATCCGGGTTCAACCAAACTAGCCGAGCGTAGGCGGACCACCTTTGACATAAAAATTGCACCTTTGCACAAGGAAAGCGGCATTCATCCGTTACACTGGTACATATGGCAATTAAAATACTCTGGGCCGACGACGAAATCGATCTTCTTAAACCACATATTCTTTTTCTCGAGGCTAAAGGTTACGAACTAACAACCGTTAATAGTGGCCTCGACGCGATCGAAGAGGTGGAAAAAACCCGCTTCGATGTTATTTTTCTTGATGAAAACATGCCTGGCCTCTCCGGACTGGAAACTTTGAACCGCATCAAAGAGGCGATGACGGATGTTCCTGTGGTGATGATCACCAAAAGCGAGGAGGAATATATCATGGAAGAGGCGATCGGATCCAAAATAGCCGATTACCTCATTAAACCGGTCAATCCGAACCAGATCCTGCTATCTATCAAAAAAATTATCGATAACCGCCGCCTGGTTTCTGAAAAAACAGCCCAGGGTTACCAGCAGGATTTCCGCAATATATCCATGACTTTTATGGATGAGCTGGATTTTGAAGCCTGGAAACAGGTGTATCGAAAACTGGTTTATTGGGATCTGGAAATTAGTTCGGCAAAAGAACAGGGTATGGAAGAGGTGTTAATTGCCCAGAAAGAAGAAGCCAATAACAATTGGTCGAGCTTCATTCGCAGAAACTACCTCGATTTTGTGAACCACCGTAACCCAAAAGCCCCCATGCTGAGCAATGAGTTGATGGGAAGGAAAGTGATTCCGCATATTGATGGGGAGACCCCTGTGGTTTTTTTATTGATCGATTGCCTTCGCTACGACCAGTGGAAGGTGATACAACCCGTGTTGAGCGAATATTTTACTATGGATGAAGAGGACCTCTACATGAGTATCCTGCCAACAACCACGCAATATTGCCGGAATTCGATCTTTTCCGGATTGATGCCCTCAGAGATCGAAAAACGATTCCCAAATATGTGGAGCAACGATGAGGACGAAGGTGGAAAAAATAATTTTGAGCTGGATTTCCTGACCAACTATTTGAACAGAACGCGCAAAGGAACCAAACTTAGCTATACCAAAATTACCAACCTGGAGGCAGGAAAAAATCTGGTAGATACCATACCCAATTTATTGAAGAATGACCTGAGTGTGATCGTATACAATTTTGTAGATGCACTTTCCCATGCACGTACCGATGTGTCGCTGATGCGCGAATTGTCCGAAGATGAGGCTGCCTACCGATCTGTAACCCTAAGCTGGTTCCAGCATTCTCCTTTATTGGATGCCTTAAAACGAATCAGTGAAAAGAAAGTTCGGCTCATTATCACCACCGATCACGGTTCAGTGAGGGTGAAGGATCCAATTAAAATTGTAGGCGACAAAAACACGAACACCAACCTGCGCTATAAACAGGGAAAAAATCTCAGCTATGACCGCAAGGAGGTCTATGAAATTAAAAAACCCGAGGAAGGATTTCTACCCAAGCTGCATGTGAGTTCGGCCTATGTATTTGCAGACAAAGCCAACTTTTTTGCCTACCCGAACAACTACAATTATTATGTTAAATATTACCGCGACACCTTTCAGCACGGGGGTATTTCGATGGAAGAAATGATGATCCCCATTATTTCCATGAA
This sequence comes from Bacteroidota bacterium, assembly GCA_003531115.1. Lineage (GTDB taxonomy): Bacteria > Bacteroidota > Bacteroidia > UBA8524 > UBA8524 > UBA8524. The sequence continues at coordinate 70,053 of DQHT01000158.1, forward strand.
GGGGAAAGGATAATGGCGAAGCACCTGATCACCACCCTCGAAGAATTAGCACCCATTGCCGATGCCCTGGTGCATCTGGCAGAAGAAAGGCGCATCCTGACCTTTTCCGGAAACCTGGGCACGGGAAAAACAACCCTGATCCAACATATCTGTGCACGGCTAGGCGTTCATGAAGATGTGGATAGTCCCAGTTTTGGTATGGTCAACGAATACCAGGGTGAGGAAGAACAGATCTTTCATTTCGACCTTTACCGCCTGAAAAATGCCGAAGAAGCCCTTGATATCGGCCTGACGGAATACCTCGATTCGGGGAGTATCTGCCTTATCGAATGGCCGGAAATTGCATGGGGATTGCTCCCTGAAGAAACCATTCATGTTACGCTGGCACATGAAAATGAGGGGAAAAGAAGTATTTCCTGGTCAGAATCTTAGGTGATTTTCTTATTTTCGTTCGTTCAACAAAACGATGAAAAGAACCTATACCCTCCTTGTGATGGTCGCTTTGGTCCTGGGCATTGCCTCCTGCGCGCGCGACTACACCACCCCCGTATTTAGCAGCAAAACCGTTGGCCATAAGTTGGTGGCCATACTTCCTTATCAGATGGTTTATACCGGCCGACAAGACGCGAAACTAAGTCCGGAAGAAATTCGCAAGATCACCGAGGCCGAATCCCAGGCCTTTCAAAGGGCACTACACAACCAGCTTTTGCGCGAATCGGGTGCCGATAAAAAAGACATCAAGATCGAATTTCAAACTCCGGAGCGAACCAATAAGATCCTGCAGGATAGCGGGATCTCACTTATCGATGCCTGGAAAGAAACACCAGAAAGACTCTCGGCTATTTTAGGTGTTCATTCCATCGTATATACCCGGGTTGAAAAGGAAAAATTCCTGACCGACCTGGAGAGTTTCGGACTGGAAATAGCCGGAGATATCCTAGATAAAATTGTCATACCCGAAGGAATTCAGATCCCAATGGGGGCTAACCCGGATAATTATAACCGCACGTACCGCATCAAGATCGACTGCCAGCTTTTGAATGGCATCGACGCCAGTTTGTTATGGAAATTGCCCCTCGACACGGAAATCGACTGGAATTCACGGGCAAATGATGTGATCGAACAGTCGGCACGGCTTTGTGCAAAAAGATTTCCTTACCGAAATCGGAGCTATTATCGTTAAGTAACAGGAAACTTTTTGTACCTTTAAAGGACCTAGTCAGCCTTCATGAAAGAAAACCCAAAGTCACCGTTCCAGGAGCTCGCAAAACAAGCCTCCCTGCAGCCACAGGAGCAGTTATTGGAGGTTCGTAAGCATCAGACGCAACTCTCGGTTGGCGTGCCGAAGGAGATCACCTACCAGGAAAACAGGGTACCGCTGACTCCTTCGTCTGTAGCGTTGCTGGTGAATTCCGGACATGTGATCACAATAGAGACAGGTGCTGGGAAAAATGCCAATTTTCTCGACCGCCAATACAGCGAGGCCGGTGCACGTATTGTGTATGGAAAAGAGGAAGTTTATAAATCGGATATCATCCTGAAAATAGACCCTCCTACCAAGGAAGAGATCGACCTGATGACCCCGGGACAACACTTGTTTTCGGCCATACAAATGACCAACCTGACCGATTCCTACGTCAAGCAGTTGATCAATAAAAAGATCACGGCCATGGCCTATGAGTTTTTAAAGGATGATGAAGATACCCTTTCTATCATCCGCAGTATGAGTGAAATTGCCGGAAGGTCGGCTGTTTTGATCGGCGCCGAATACCTGGGCAACAGCCATGGAGGCAAAGGAGAACTGCTCGGTGGAGTTTCCGGAATTCCACCTTCAGAGGTGGTGATCATTGGCGCAGGAACAGTGGGCGAATATGCAGCCCGAACAGCAGTTGCCCTCGGAGCAACGGTAAAAGTTTTTGATAATTCCCTGGCCAAATTACGGCGCCTGCAAAACCATTTGAACATGCCGGTTTTTACCTCCATCGTCCAACCCAATATCCTTGCAAAAGCCCTCACCACCTGCGACCTGGCCATAGGCGCCCTACGCAGCGATGAAGGAAGGAGCCCGAATGTGGTGAGCGAAGAAATGGTTACCCGCATGAAACCCGGAGCCGTGATCGTGGATGTTAGCATCGACCAGGGCGGTTGTTTTGAAACCTCGGAAGTGACTACCCATACCAACCCCGTTGTCATTAAACACGACGTGATCCATTACGGTGTACCCAATATCCCCGCCCGTGTTGCCCGCACTGCCAGTTATGCCCTCAGCAATATTTTTACCCCCATCCTCATCGACATCGCCGAAGCCGGAGGTTTTAAAAACTATTTCTGGGAAAATACCATGATCCGCAATGGGGTCTATATCTACAAAGGCAACCTCGTAAAACGCCATATCGGGGAGCGGTTTAATATGAAGTATAAGGATATTGATCTGCTTATCGGAGCACATCTTTGATTTATGATTTATGATTTATGATTTGAAGAATTGGGTTCGAATCCTTATTTAGCCGTCATCCTGAGGGAGAACGTTTTTCAAACGTGCAACATTTGATGACGTATTTAAACCCGTCATAGGTAGCTTGCCGAAGGATAGGCTAGTTGACACGCTGAAGCCACAACGAATCGAGCAGGGGATTGTCTGAAGATTCCGTTAGTCCGTCGTACTTCCCTTCGACTGGCTCAGGGCAGGCTCTTCGCTCAGCATGACGGACTATGAAGTTCATCCTCAACCTCAACCTCACTCTCAAAATTTTATTATATTAGCCCTACCAAAATTAATCCTATCAACTATGAAAATCGATTTAAAAAAGATCGCATTCCTCCTTTGCGCTGCTTCAATAGCAATGTTTAGCGCTTGCAACCGTCAGGAAGATCCAAACGACAACCCCGATGCAGCGGATGTTACAGCCGCCCAGGAAATGACCATTGCCGAACAACTTTTTGGCGAACTTAAAAACATGGCCGACGAAGGTGAATCCGGATCACTGGGTTCCTATAAAAACGGAGCAGGCTGTGCTACAGTAACCCATGACCAGGGACAAAAGAAAATTACCATTGATTTTGGCAGCAGCAACTGCCTTTGCAAAGACCTGCGCCTACGCCGCGGGATGCTCGAAGTGACCTATACGGGTAATAATTACTGGGACAGCGGCAGCGTGGCAACCATCATTCCTACCAACTATTATGTAAACGAGTACAAACTGAGTGGTTCAAAGACGATCACGAATCTGAATCACCTCTCCGACAACCAACCTTCATGGAGCATCGTGGTGAACGGTACCGTGACCAAACCCAATGCCGGGGGCAGTTTTGGATGGACCAGCGACCGAACCCATACCTGGCTGGCAGGCAAAACAACACCCTTTAACTGGACTGATGACGAATGGCAGGTGCTGGGAAATGCTACCCTCACTACCAGCACAGCCGATGAATGGAATCTGAATATCATATTACCCCTACACCGTCTGATGAGCTGCCGCTATATTGATAAAGGAACCATCGAAATTAAACGCCTCGGTCTGTCCGATCGTTATGTCGATTACGGCGACGGCACCTGCGACGATGATGCGGTGTATATCGTTAATGGGGTGAATTATCCGTTTAAACTGAAATAACAATCCGGTTCACCTCCGAAGTAGGGAGGGCAGGGATTGAATTACGTATTTTTGGATAATTCGCTTAACTTCGGAGTACGTTCAAAAAAGAAAATATGAAATTAAAAAGCTACCTGTTAATCGTATGTATTGGTCTGGGTACTTTGGTATTTGGGCAAAGTCCCCATTTTTTATGGGCAAAAAAGTATGGCCTTATTGGAAAAAATGAGGCCGTAATGGGAAGTGGGATCGATGGTTCGGGTAACTTATACCTGGCAGGCAGATACTACGATAGTACGTCCTTCGATGGACAACAACTTATGCAGGGTCCGGCGGGAGATTCACTTGGCGTATTTGTTGCCAAATTGAATGAACAAGGGGCTATAATATGGGTAAACAGCTACCGCAGTGCCAGGCCTATAACCCATACTGTACTGACTGTTCAGGATAATGGGATCAGCTACCTGGCCGGTCGTTTTATTGGCGACCTGACCATTGGAACATTTAACCTGAATTCAGGGGCAAATGACCCTCAGGGAGGTAGCATCTTTTTAGCCAAATTTGCTGCGGATGGTACCGTTTCCTGGGCCATTAAATTCGAAGCCAAAGATGCTAAGTCCATGGATATTGAATTGGATAATAACGGTAATATACTGATGACCGGGTCCTACAAAGGCAGCATCAATTTTGGTGGAGGCAAGGTGCTTAACGGACAGCCGGCCACTGCCATGAACTGTTTTATAGCTCGATTTGATCCCTTTAATGGTGTGGCTGATTGGGCCGTACAGGCCAGATCGAATAACCTGGGTGAAGGGGAATCGCTTATCTCCGGCCCTGATGGCGCCATATATGTTGGCGGAATTTTTGTCGACACCCTGGAATTTAGTCCATCCGTAAAGTTTGTTTCTGTTGAACCAGATGTTAATTCTCCGGAAAATGCCTTCGTTTCAAAATACGATATGAACGGGAATTTTGTTTGGGCCAAACAAATTACCGGGCTCATTAACGCTCGGGTATTCCTTACTTTTTGCAATCAAAATGTATATGCAGCCGTCAGCACCCTAATGACCTTCGGATATGCTTCAGAAAGTGCTACCTATGGTAATTATTTGATTAAAATAGATAAGACGAATGGGAATAAAGTATGGATGAAAAAAACCTCGCTCAGGTTTTATGGCCTTGAATCAGATGGAGACAGCGCCATTTACTACATGAACATGGGCTCTTTAAATTATTATTTTGACAGCTATTCAACTACTACGGGATCTGGAGAATTAGCATTGGGAAAATTAGATGCCAACGGTGTATTTAAGTGGGTAGAAATGAGAGGAGATGCTGTGTTTCCTCTTGTTGGTTTCAAAGCGAAAAATAAAAAGGTGTTCATGGGTGGAAGTATGATGGGATTTGGCACTACGGAGTTCGAGACAGGAATTAGCCTGCATACTGGTGAATTTTGGAGTCAGGATGCCTGGTATGCCCTATTTAATGATACCGGAGAAAGCATTCTGCCAAATGCATTGACACCTGTTGAGGGAGACCATTTGGGTTTCACTTTGTATCCCAATCCAGGTAGCGGGCCCATTCAGCTCCATTGCAAAGATATCCCTGCAAATTCACAGGTCTTTATTATGGATATGCAAGGAAAAGTAGTTCACCAACAAGCCGTGACACAGGAAACCCAAAACATGGACCTGAGCAACCTCAAAGGAGGAGTTTATTTAGTAAAACTCGCCCACCAGAACGGAACTCAAACCCAACGGCTCGTGTTGTACTAGCGGAGCAAAATTCAACGCGGTGGCGCGGCGAGCTTTGTTTTCTAGGACGAGTATTGTTGACGCACCACCAAGACGCGGTTTTTTTTATTTGTCGGCAAACAAAACCGCGCCTCCGTTGCGCGTCAGCAATAAGCCGGGCAAACTCCAACTCTTTTGCGTCTCCGCGAGAAATTCAGCGCGCGTCAGCTAGTGTGAAAACCTCTACTTCAGGATTTCTCTCGAAATAACAATCCGGTTCACCTCGCTCGTGCCTTCATAAATCTGGGTAATCTTCGCGTCGCGCATCATACGCTCTACATGATACTCACGCACGTAACCATAACCCCCGTGAACCTGAACGGCTTCGGTGGTGGTTCTCATGGCAGTTTCAGATGCAAATACTTTCGCCATGGAACTGGCTAAAGCATAATCCTTCTTCTGGTCTTTTAGCCAGGCGGCTTTGAGGCAAAGCAAACGTGCTGCTTCAATTTCGGTGGCCATATCTGCCAGTTTGAACTGGATGGCCTGGTGATGCATGATCTCTTTTCCGAAAGCTTTACGCTCCTTGGAATAAGCCACAGCCCTTTCATAAGCACCGGAAGCAATCCCCAAGGCCTGGGAGGCGATACCAATACGTCCGCCGGCAAGGGTTTTCATGGCGAACTTGAATCCAAATCCATCCTCACCAATGCGGTTTTCTTTGGGAACTTTCACGTCCTGGAACATGATGGAGTGGGTATCTGAACCCCGTATCCCCATTTTATCTTCTTTTTTGCCCACGGTTATGCCGGGCCAGTTTTTTTCTACGATAAAGGCGTTTATCCCACGGTGACCCGCTTCTACATGCGATTGCGCAATAACGATATACACATCTCCTGTACTGCCGTTTGTAATCCAGTTTTTAGTACCATTCATGAGGTAATGATCCCCCTGATCAATAGCAGTAGTACGCTGCGACGTGGCATCAGAACCCGCTTCGGGCTCCGACAAACAAAAGGCACCATGGTATTTTCCCTGCGCCAATGGCACGAGGTATTTTTGTTTTTGTTCTTCGGAAGCAAATGTTTCCAATCCCCAGCAAACCAGGGAATTGTTTACCGACATAACCACGGAAGCAGAGGCGTCAACTTTCGAAATTTCTTCCATCGCCAATACATAAGAAATCGTATCCATTCCTCCTCCGCCATACTCCGGACTCACCATCATTCCCATAAAACCCAATTCACCCATTTTACGAATTTGCGCCATCGGGAAAATAGCTTTTTCGTCACGTTCACATACGCCGGGGAGCAGTTCCGCATTGGCAAAATCACGTGCGGCCTGTTGGATCATCAAATGTTCTTCACTCAGTTCGAAATTCATGGTGTTTTACTAATTGCTGCAAATATAGGCGTTGACCAATAAGATTAAAAACGAGAATAGGTCATTTAGAGATGTTCTAAACTATTCGTTTTCAATATTTCAAAACGCTCGTCGCAATAGCCTATCAGATAAAGTCCGAGATTATGGTGGGTAAATTCATCCATACGGGAAAGCGGAAGATCGAGCATCAGACACAAAAAACTTTTCATCGCCCTGCCGTGCATGCATACCAGGATCTGCTCTTCCTGGGGGCGCGACATGATATGTTGCAGAGCCAGTTTCTGACGCGACTGCAGTTCAATCGGGTTTTCACCTCCAGGAATGCGGTAGTTTAAGTTTCCTGCTTTCCATTCTTCCACCATACGCGTATAGTCGTCCTTCCAAAAATCTTTGCTGGTTTTCCCTTCATACTCTCCCCAGCTGATCTCATTCAGCTCAGGCAGAATGGTATGGGGAATACCCAGATCCAGGAAATTTTGCACGGATTGATGCGTTCTGCGCAGGGCTGAAGTATAGATCCTGTCAAAAGGCTGCAGCTTATAATGGCTGAAAAAACGCTCCGATTGTTGCAGTCCGGTTTCATTTAAGTCACTATCCACACCGCTTCCCTGCACAATGCCAAGTCGGTTGAATTCGGTTTCGCCATGGCGAATAAGGTAGATTGTTTTTTTCTGTGGCTTAGAGGAACTTTGCGGTATTCCGTTCATACATGAGACAATTAGCAAAAATCGACACAAATATATCCCTTGCCTCCTTAAATGACCGCATGAAAGGCAGCATGGCAGAACATATTGGCATTGAATATACAGAAATCCATGAAGATTACCTGCTTGCCCGCATGCCTGTGGATGAGCGAACCCATCAACCTCTGAAGATGCTCAATGGCGGAGCCTCCCTGGCTTTGGCAGAAACGGTAGGGAGTATGGCAGCCAATCTTGTTATCGACAGGGAAAAATTTGTGGCATTCGGAATGGAAATTAATGGAAACCACCTCAAACCAGCCTTTTCGGGTTTTGTTTATGGAAAGGCAACTCCTTTTCACATTGGCAAAACAACCCAGGTCTGGCAGATCGAGATCCGTGATGATGAAGGCGACAGGGTATGTATATGCCGCCTTACCATGGCTGTAGTGCAAATTCAGGAAAATGCACTCGGACTTAAATAGAAAATTCCAACAAGCCAAAGAACTGCAGGAATCTTACTGCGTTTGGCGCTATCCCGGAGAAACAGCGATACGGGAAGCTGGCCCGGCTCCTGAAAAAATATGGGATGGAACTTTCCCTGATTCTGAAACCTTTGTTTTCGCACCTTTCAACCGGGAGCGCCATCCTGTTTTAATGATCGGCGAAAGAGGGCGCATAGCTGTCCATACTCCTCCAAAACCACCCGTCCATACAGAAAAAAAGCACTTTATGAACGGTGTGGGCAAGGCGATAGCAGCCATTAAGTCGGGCCAATTTAAAAAAATCGTTGCGGCAAGGGTTCATGTAAAGGAAGCTCCTCTTGATCCTGCTGCCCATTTCCTGGCTCTCTGCGAAAAATACCCGGATGCGTTTTGCTACCTCTGGCATAGTCCGTCAAGTGGTACCTGGCTGGGAGCAAGTCCTGAATTATTGCTCGAAAGAGAAGAAAATAATATACGTACCATGGCGCTGGCCGGTACACGAACCGGAAACGGACAAGCCTTTGGTTCCAAAGAAATGGAAGAACAAGGTTTGGTGCTCGATTATCTGGAAATGGTGCTTGGTTCCTGGTTGATGGAAACCAAGATCATCGAACAAACCCGGGTGCGATCCGGGCACCTCCAGCACCTGAAAAATGAGGTGCAGGGTGTTTTAAAGAACGCTCATCCGGATATGAAGGCATTGATCGACCAATTGCATCCTACACCCGCCGTTGCCGGACTTCCCAAAGATGAAGCCATGGCGTTTATTGATCGCGAAGAGGGTCTTGACAGGGCTTATTACAGCGGATTTCTCGGAACCCTGTCGGCAAAACGATGTCAGTTATACGTGAACCTGCGTTGCATGCAAATCCTCCACGACACCCACTATATATATGCAGGTGCCGGACTCACAGCCTCTTCCGATCCGGAAAAGGAATGGCTGGAGACAGAGGAAAAAACCAAAGTGGTATTGCTACTTTGACTTTGGTTTCGCAGCGGGTTTGGCTTTCGCAGCCGGTTTAGCTTTCGCAGTCGGTTTAGCTTTTGCGGCTGGTTTGGCTTTTGCTGCCGGCTTAGCTTTTGCGGCTGGTTTGGCTGCTGTTTTCGCAGCCGGTTTAGCTTTCGCTGCCGGTTTCGCCTTTGCTTTGGCAGGAGCTGAAGCGGCTTTTGCTGAAGCAGATTTTGGTTTGGCCTTTTTATCGGTAAACTTGGCCTTAATATTTGCCAGATGCGTTTTAAAAGAGTCGGTACTTTCATTGAAAGCTTTTTTCAACTCTTCCCAGGAATCCCCGCTGGCATCTTTGAGTTTATCCAATTGTTTGCTCATTTCCTTACGTTTTTTTTCTACCATCTTGATCTGGTCGGCATACTTGATTTTTGCCGCGTCAGTGGCAGTTTTTTTCTTCTTTTCCAGCTCTTCCAGGGTGTCATACAACTCGTCAATACGCTTTTTGGCGTAGGCGTGAAATTCTTCTCTGTTCATAACGTATAAATTTGATGTCAAGGTAATTAAAGAAGTTGATATTTTAATTATTTCAACTTCAATTTTCTCGTGTGTTCGTAGGCTGTTTCAAAAAGTTTGTCGGCATTTTTTGTGTCGAGCAGATCGAACTGTTCAATTCCTATTGGCGCAATGATGCTGCGGTTTTTTTGACGGCCCTCACGAATATGCCCATTTACGCCCAGTTCGAAAGTTCGCGCGGCAATTTGGATCAAATTTTTCAGGTCTGTAACCGGGCGTACGGGACAAATATGTACCGCAATCACTTTATCGCATAGTTTGGTCAGGGGCCGGTAGGGAAGGTTATCGAAAACACCTCCGTCTACATACAATTCCCCTTCGATCGTAACCGGCGAAAACAATACCGGTATGGATGAGGAAGCCTGAACAGCCTGTACAAGAGGTCCTTTTGACAGATAGCGTACTTTCCCCGAATACAAATTGGAAACGGTTACGATCAGAGGCTTGGGTAAGTCCTCCAGGTTTTCAAAGGGAATATGTTTTTTAAGATGCATGCTCAGTTTATCCAGGCTCATCAGGCCGAGGGTTGGCAGGTTCATTTTCGCAAAATCAAAAAGCGAATTGCGTTTCATCAGTTTAAACACTGCTTCAGGAGCGTTCCCCGCCGCCATAAAGGCACCAACCACGCTCCCTGCGCTGGTTCCGCTATAAATGTCGGCTTCGATCCCTTTTTCCTTTAGTGCCTGCAACACCCCGAGGTGCGCATACCCACGTGCAGCACCCCCTCCCAGAGCAATACCTAATTTGTATTTTGCCATGGGGCTAAGATAAGCACCCCGGAGATCAATTAAACAGATTCATCGCTCTTTCCAGTCCAATACTGCAAAAAGCTTCAACGGCATCAGCGGCGTGGTTTATGGATTCTTCCAATGCTTTTTCTTCTTCTGCATTCCATTTGCTCAGAACATAATCCACCTGCCGTCCGGTTCCAAAACGGTTATCAATGCCAAAACGCAAACGGGCATAATGGTTATGGCCCAGACTCAAATTGATGTCTTTAAGTCCGTTATGCCCCCCGTCACTTCCTTTTCCCTTCATCCTGATCTTTCCGAAAGGCAGGGCAAGATCATCCGTCACCACCAGCAGGTTTTCATCCTTTAGTTTGAGCTCTTTTAACCAATAATTCACCGCCTTGCCGCTCAGATTCATATAGGTAGTCGGTTTGATCAGTACCAGCGTTTTGCCTTTAAATTTCCCCTCAGCCACATAAGCATGGCGCCCCACCTCAAAAGTCACCCCCATACGACGCGCAAGTTCATTCACCACATTAAATCCAATATTGTGTCGTGTGTTTTCGTATTCGCTGCCGATGTTTCCTAAACCGGCGATGAGGTATTTCATGCTTGCGAATTTATCAATAATCCAATTTGGTATCCAACCGCGCTGCCTTCCTTGCCGGAAACCAGGAGGTAACGATTCCCAGGGCCACAATAAAGGCAAAGATGATGGCGAAATCTGTGAGCTTCATCTGCACAGGATAAGCGTTTACAATAAAAGTCCCCATGCCTCCAAAACCGATCAGTCCGTAAGTTTGTTGTACCCAACAAAGCGCGAAACCGAGCACCAGTCCGATTATTCCACCACTTAGCGCGATCATCATCCCTTCACGAATAAAAATGCTTCGTATAAAAGCATCTTTGGCGCCCATGCTGCGCAGTGTGGCAATGTCCTTCCGCTTTTCCATAACCAACATACTCAGCGACGAAACAACCGTAAACGTAAGCAGTACAAGAATAAACACCATGATCAGCGCAGTGGCCCACTTTTCATAACGAAATACACGGTAGAGGGTGGCCTCCTGCTCTTCGCGGTTTTTTACCTGAAAACGTGGTCCCAATAAGGTCTCCAGTTCGGCTTTGACCACATCAACCTCATAACCCGGTTTTACCGAAAGTTCAAGGGCTGAAACCTCATCGGTATACTCCATCAACTCAAGAGCCAAACGCAGAGGAACGATGATGTACTTATTATTGATATCATCATCAATACTAAAAACCCCGGAAGGTTTTACATATGCCTGGTTCAGGGCCTGTTCAGGATTCATACTAAAACCACTTCCTCTCCGTGGCATATAAATGGCCAGGCGAACAAAATCATTATAACTCGACAAACCCAGTCGCGAGGCAATACCCAAACCAGCCACGGCAAAATTTTGTTCCCCGCTTTCAAGCAAAAGCTGTCCTTCAAAGATCATGCTGTCGAGCTGGGTTACCCGGGCATATTCAGCACTTACCCCTTTCATGGTGGCGATGGATTGTTTTTCATCATAACGCAACACCACATTTTCTTCTAAAATGCGCGCCACATGGTCTACACCGGCTGTGTTTTTAAGTTCAGAATAAGGAAATGAATCAGTATGAAAAACCTTTCCATAAGAGGCCTCGATCTTCAGATCAGGATCAAAAGAGGTGTAAAGCGAATGTACCAGCGATTCGAAGCCGTTAAATACCGACATCACCGTAACAAGCGCCATGGCTCCTACGGCAAAGCCCAAAACAGCAATGCCACTCACGAGGTTGATCGCGTTGGGATTATTTTTTGAAAACAGGTAACGTTTCGCTATAAAACGGCTTAGGATCATTTGTACCCTTTCAGTATCAGTCCGGCTCCCGTAAGGTGACCCATATGGGTATCCATAAAATTAAGGACCAGGCAGACCGGAAAAATAAGTAAAAAATAAAGGGGAAAAATAAGCAAAAAAGCCTTAGACCAACGCAAAGCTTTAACCGGCCATTTGATAGAGATCAGCCAGGAGATTTGACCCGGCTTGCCATAGGTATAGCGGGAACGAACTCCTGGCTGATCTCTATCAAATGGCCGGTTAAAGCTTTGCGTTGGTCTAAGGCTTTTTTGCNNGCCATAGGTATAGCGGGAACGAACTTTTTTGTACCCCAACTTTTTCAGGCGAATTTTGAGGTCGCTCATATTATAGCCCTCGCGCATAAAATCGCCCTCATCCGGGAAGCGAAATTGCCGCAGGTTTATTTGGGTTTTCCTATCGGAAGGCACCGCCATCAGAAAGATCCCATCATCTTTCAAGCTGTCATAAATATTCTGAAAAATGGCCGTATCGTCTTCCATGTATTCGAGCACATCAACACAAAGCACCAAATCAAAGGCTTTTTCCCGGCAAAAATTATTGAGGTCGCCGGTTTTAAAATACACATTGCTGATCTGCCTTTCGCGGTAAAACTCGTTGCACCGGCATACCTGTTCGCCTTTAAGGTCAACGCCGAGTATGCTGTATTTTGGATTGAGTTTATGGAGGAAATAGCTGTACTGACCAAAGCCGGAGCCGGCATCCAGGATATGGGCACCTTTTTTATGGTCGCGGGCCCAGATCTTTATTTCTCGGTGCATATGCCAGGAACGGAGCAGTACCGCATCCAGCAAACGATAAAAAAAGCGCCGTAGCAGGGGGTGTTTTGAGAACACGCTTCCCAACATCTCTTTAACCGGGTCGTAATACATGATGTCAATCGGCCTTTGGGCCTTTTTCGTCCTCCAGACGTTTAAATACTTCTGCCATATGGGTGGCGTAATCCAGGCTGTCGTCGAGAAAAAACTCGATAGTCGGAATTTTCCTTACCTGATGGCGGATCCGCTGCGCCAGTTCATGCCTGATCTCACGGCCATGAGAACGCACCTTTTCCAGCATCAATTCCTTGTCGTCGACCTGAAAAAAACTGAGGTACACCCGCGCCAAACCAAGATCCGGAGAAACTTTTACTTCACGCACCGTAATAAAGGTATTCCCAAAAAAGTTACGCGCTGTTGTTTGAAAAATCTCCCCCAGATCTTTCTGGATCNNTCGCTTTGTTTCCACGCTGCAAATATCAAACTAATTCCCGATTCCTTTCACCCTTTTATTAACCAACACGAGTACCAGTTGGAAAAGCAGGGTAGCACCCAGTCCGGGCACAACTGCGCTCAGTTCACTGTTCATTTTTTCCGAAACGGGTATCCATAAAAAACAAACCAGAATTGCAAAAAGCATTTGTGAAGCAACCTGCATGGCATTGAGCCGAATAACAGGGATAAACACAGAAACTATAGGCGGTACCAGCACACAAACAACAAAGGGGGTAAAATGGAAAAAAAAGTCGACCACGGTTTTTTCATGATAGGGCAACAGCACCAAAAAGGTTAATACACTGACCAACAGGAGGCCTATCCGCATGGTTTTCCCCGTTTCCGTTTTTCGACCAAAGAAGTCGATCATCAGGGTTTGTGCCGACAAAAACAGGAAACTGTCGAGGGTCGACATCACCGTGGCCAATAGCCCGATCATAAAAAAGGCCCCTAACCAAACAGGCAATATATCAGATGCCAGAGCGGGATAGACTAAAGAAGCATTTTCCAGGTCAGGTAAGAGGCCAAGTCCATATAAAGCTACACCCGCAGCGAGGAAATCAAAAAAGGTCCAGCATAAAACCGAAAGCAGCAGGCCTCTTTTGGCAACTGCCGGACTTTTACTCGAATAGATCCTTTGGTGATAACCCGGATCGCTCATCACCACCGTAGCCAGCAAAAACCAGGTGATAATTTCCCACCAATGGGCGTTAAAAGACATCGATCTTTTTGCCGACTCAAGCTGTATGAGCGGCTCCCAACTGTACTCAATAAAAAGGTAAACCAGGGTTGCTGCAAAACCGCAGAACATAAAAATAAACTTCCAGCTGTCCTTTTTTGCGATCGAGCGAAAGCCTCCATTATATAAATAGATAGAAGAGAAGAGCAGGGCTAATATTAAACAAGACCAGAGCGGAAGGGGAAATATCCCCGCCAGCAATTGTCCGGTCATAAGCACATACATGGCCGGAGAAATAAGGATCAATACAAACACGGAACCCAGCCTGGCTACGTTTTTCCCATAATATTTACCGAGCATTTCAGGGATAGAATGCAAACGTTCCTGCCTGATTTTACCGGAAAGAAAAAAGGCCATGACCAGGGCAAATAAGGTATAGGGCAAACTCAGGAACAGCCAGGCGCTTATTCCATAATCATAATATAATTGCCCGATGCCGAGTATCCATCCATAAGCCGTTGTAACCATGGTGGCAACAAAAGGGAAGAGGGCCAGTTTTCTTCCGGCCAGCAAATAAGAATCAGGTTCGTCGTCGTGTTCAGACTTGCGGAAACTACCCGCCAGCAGACTAAAAAAATAGACACCCACTAGTACCTGAACCAGCATAGTTGGCAAAGGTATCAGCTTGGAGAGTGAAGTCCATAAGGAATTCCGTTAATTTGCCGAATGCTGTATGTATTCGGTAAAGGACTCCTTATTGGCGTCGGCATGAGCCTGATGCTGGGTACTGTATTTTTTTCCCTGATCCAGACCAGCATCATGAAAGGGTGGAACAAAGGCGCACTGATCGCCGTCGGGGTGGTTTTTTCTGACCTGATTTTTATTTCCCTGGCCTTATTCGGTGTACAATTTCTGAAAGAGGGAGAGCGGAATGTATGGATTTACAGTGCGGCTGTTATTTTATTGACGGTAATGGCCATTAACATGCTTCGGGATCGAAAAAGCAAAGTACTTTATCCTGAAAGCCGTATGGGAAAGGCGGTTTTTTATATCGTTAACGGATTTTTACTCAATATAGCGAATCCTGCAAATTTTATTGCCTGGGCAGGACTGGCAGCTTTTGCCCGCTCGGATTGGGGCTACGAAACCGAACATCTCCTTTATTTTTTCGCAGGATGTTTGATGAGCATATTTGGTACGGAAGTCCTTATTTCTATACTCGCCCACAAGATCAAAGGCTATTTGAATGTAAAAATTCTTTTATGGATCAACCGGGTTACAGCCATCGTATTTTTAGGGGTAGCTGTGTATCTGGTCGTTGATTTTATTCTCAACTATTCCTGGTGAGGAAGAGGGGGTGGCGATGGATGTTTCATCATGCTTCCCACATAACTCAGGTCGATACAATAGGAAACGCCATCGACTTTGAGGGCAATTGACCCTGACATCTCTACCCATTGTTTGGCATCGTCCTTTTTTTCTTTAAGAACCCATTTTTCCTTCTCGACAGGCTCGGTAACATAGGTTTTTGCAGGATTGACAAGAAATACATCCTTTTCCCCCGATTCCTGACTGGTCAAATGCAGGCTGGCACCGGCAAGCTCTCCCGAAACAAAGATAAAGGCGTACATGCTGTTTGATCCCATGGCCTGGACCATATCGGCATTTTCCGTTTTTAAACTCACCGTGGTGCATTTCTTCCGGAATAAAGAACAGGAACTTAATATAACTACGCTCAGGAAAATCAGGCTGTACTTCATGCCCCGAAAATAGGGAAATAAATTTTCTTCGATAAACGGAAAAAAGGCAGACAACGTTTTAAGGCCGGGGGTCATCATCCAATAGTTAACTTAAAGCAGGTACCTTTTTGTCGATTATTGGGCATCCCTGCCCCGATATTCGTTCAGAATGGGTAAATTTGATAATTAATGAAACCAAGCCAGGTGCGTTTTTATTTTATTTTAGGGGTGCTTTTTGTGATGGTCACGACCACCGCACAAAAGGCAATTGCACAAAAATACGATTGGAGCAAATTAGACGGAAAGGGTGCCCATGGCTGGAACATGACCTCCTGGGGTACAGGTTCTCAGGATATGGTTTGCGATGAATATGGAAACATTTATTCGATCGGCGCTATTATGGGGACTTACTGGTCGCAAAGCAATGGCATCCTCGATTTTGGCGACAGTGTCTACGCTAGCAGTCCTTCGGGACAGTACATCACCCCGTATATCGTCAAATACAACCGCAGGGGAAAAGCCCTATGGGCAACAGCATTAGAAGCTTCCGGTTATTTGTATACGACAGCGGTTGCTATTGATACAGCCGGAAATTCATATATCATTGGTTCTACCTGGAACGGAATTACATCGCTCGCCGGGCAAACAGTGAATGCTTATGGCGACGGGGACATCTGGCTGGTAAAAGTAAAACCGGATGGCAATGTTGACTGGGCCATGACTGTGGGAGGAAACTTACAGGATTACCCGACAGGAATTACCTGTAGCGCCAATGGCGACGTTTATATTACCGGATTATTCCAGGGGTATTTTCAATATGGAAATACCGGGATCTCGGGCAGCAGCAACGGATGGAGCGTTTTTTTATTGAAATTATCCACGACAGGTTCACCTTACTATTGCCGGCGTATTGCAACTACAACGGGCACAGATGCCTGGCAATCAGCAGGGGGTGACGTGGAAACGGATCGTTATGGAAATGTTTATGTTTCCGGTTCCTTTACCGGAACCATTCAATCCGGTAGCGGCACCATGTATGCCGGTTCATCCACGGCCGATCAAAACGGGTTTGTCATGAAAGTTTTGCCTTCGAATGGTACCCCAATGTGGGCCAAACAGATGGGGTCTACCGCTTCAGCCCTGAGCGTCGATGAGCAGGGATTTTTATACGTTGGGGGCAAAATGCAGGCAGGGGCTGACAGTTTCGGCACCTACCGGCTAACAACAACCGGAGGTCTCGGGTTTGATGACCTGTACGTGTCAAAGTTGAGTAATACTGGAGCCCTATCTTGGGTAAAACGATTTGGCGATAACAATACCACCAACACAAATCCGGGCGGTTGGTGGTGGGCCAATCAGCGTATTAATATTGCTTCGATGGATGTGGATTTTGCCGGAAAACTGTTCGTCTCCGGAACCATCGACAGAACATCAGACTCAACAAGCATTTGTGAATTTTATGTTCCTCCTTTTAGCAGCACAACCTGGCCCGGATATTATTCGACGGATGCTTTCCTCCTGAAAATTGACAACTCGGGTACTATCGATTGGACCGCACGCTCCGGCATTCGAAAGCAGGCGGCAGTTGTAAACTGGTATGAAGAAAAAACCAATGGTGGCGGTGTTTCCACAGATAACGCCGGAGCGANNTATTGGAAAACTACCCGAACCTGGGCCTGGAATACAACCGGTGATACCGGACGACTCTATTTTAATAACGACACGAATATGGTCGCCGAAGAAACGGAGTTGAGTTATTATACTCCGATTTTATGGGCCATTCGCGAACAGTGGATCGAGATCGATTCCTTTACCCCCGAATATGTTTGCCCGGGCGATACCATCAAGGTTTGGTACACGAAACACGACCCCTTCCTTTCAGGAAATGAGTTTTCTATCAAACTTTCCAACAGAAGCGGGAATTTTTACGACGCTGTTGAACTGGGAAAAATATCGGATACAGGTTCCGGAGTCATTACGGGCGTTGTGCCTCTCACTACTCCGGTTGGAAATGGCTACCGGCTTCGCGTGGATGGTACGATTCCGGCTATACGGGGTTATCCTTTCGAAAAAAGTTTAAAGGTTAGGGGCGTTCCTCCTACCAATGCCGGTAATGATGACTCTTTATGTTACGGCGACACCCTAACCTTGACAGCAAGCGGGGGCTTCCGCTTTGCCTGGTTTAATGATGTTTTCCTTTCAGATACCAGCCTGGTTTCACCCAAGGCCTTTCCCGATTCAACCCATAAGTTTATTCTTCGCAGCGAAGATTCAGTGACAAGCTGCTATTTTCTGGACACGGTACAACTGCGGGTTATCTCCCATCCGACCTTAATTCCAAGAGACGATACCACAATATGCCAGGGAGAATCCGTTTGGTTGCATACTTTGGCAACCGGAGGTAAACCCATGCAATACCATTATACCTGGATCGATTCCAATACCGGTATTGTTCAGGGTTATGGCGACTCCCTGTTTGTAAACCCGAGGATCACAACTCCCTATAAGCTTGTTTTGCACGACAGTTGTTCTATCATTCGTGATACTGCAACCATCACCGTGAATGTGCGGGGCCATGTTCAGGCAAGTCCGCGGCCAGATACCACCCTCTGTATCGGAGAAGCGGTAAATATCTATGCCACACCAAAAGGTGGACTCTCTACCCAATATGGCTATAAATGGTATATCGATACCAATTTGGTGAGTACCGATAGCGCTTTTGTATTTCCTTCGCAGGATACTACCGTAATATTTAAACTGGTAGTCGATGATGGCGGCTGTTCGGATGAGACAGACTCGGCTTATTTCAGGGCTATCCGCCGCGATTCATTAAAGATCTTTACCCGTAGCGATACCACCATTTGCAACGGACAGGGAATTCTGTTAAATGCCTTTGGAACAGGTGGCTTTGAAGGCGGATACACCTTTACCTGGGACCATAATTTACCCTCCAACGACTCTGTTTATGTGGTTCCGACCCAGTTTTCTACCAATTACAAGGTCAGCCTCACAGATGGATGCACGAATTTTATAGACACGGCATCCATAACCATCAACCTACGTTTCCCGCTCACCATTAAGGTACAGGAAGATACCCTTATTTGCCGCGGCGAAAGTTTGTTGCTTCATGTGGATGGAACTGGCGGCGACTCCCTCCATTATACTTTTGATTGGAAACATTTGGGTTATGGAAACAATATTAAGGTGACACCAAGTGTGAGCACAACCTATTATGTTACCCTGACCGATAACTGTACCTTATTATCAACCGATGATTCTATTCGGGTTACATTACGTTCCCCTTTAAAAATAAGCACGAGTCCGGATACAACCATTTGTGTTGCCAATACCGCCTTATTGCGGGCCAATGGAACAGGAGGGAATGTTCCGACCTATGAATTTGTATGGAATGACGGAACTACCGAAACCATCTTGCCTGCAGGTACCCCCTATGCGGTGACCCCTGCTGCCAATAAAACCTATTTCGTACGCCTGCAGGATAATTGTACCCTTAAAAAGGACTCTGCACAGATTCAGGTAACCCTGAGAGACCCGTTGAGTGTAAGTACTATACCAAGTGATACGGTCATCTGTCATGGCGCAGTTGCAACGCTGCGTGCACAGGGTACAGGAGGATTGGCAGGGAATTACAGCTATTTCTGGCAAAATATAGGCAATGGAGCCGTGCAGCAGGTTCAGCCTCTGGTAGATTCTTCCTTCATGGTTATCATGAGCGATGGATGCAGTCCCTGGGATACCGCCTATGTTCAGGTAAACATCGCAACACCCCTTCAGGTAACAGGATTCGGAGATACACTTGTTTGTCCGGAGAAAATAATTCCCCTGAGCGCTACTGGTTCAGGCGGGGTACAGGCAGCTTATACGTACATCTGGAGCCATGCCCTGGGAACCGGAACTTCAAAATTTGTTGCCCCGGGAACCGACCAGGCTTATGTGATCACCCTGAGCGACAATTGTTCCTTCGCAGCAACAGACACGGTATACGTAACGATGGCCGCACTTCCTTCAACCTTATTGACTGCCGACGTAGATTCAGCCTGTCAGCCGGCCCTGGTAAACTTCAGTTCCGATCATGTTGACGCAGGCGGGTTTAGCAACTGGCGCTGGTTTTTTGAAGGCAAAAACATCGAAAATACCGGGGTCAACAAGGCTTCTTACCTCTATACCAAGCCCGGAAATTATGCGGTAAAAGCAGTTATTACCAGCAGCTATGGATGTGTGGACAGCACCAACTATGTAGACCTGGTCATCCATCCGAAACCGGCTGCTATCTTTACCTTTAACCCTGAATTTACCACCATCGTAGATCCAACGGTATGGATGGTAAATACCAGCACACAAAGTGTAAAATACCTCTGGGATTTCGGAGATGGAGCTTCTTCCATATTCCCATCGCCCGGACATACCTACAAAGACACCGGTCATTACCCCGTTGTGCTCTATGTGGAATCTGTGTATGGATGTAAAGACACTGCAGAAGCCATCCACCACGTACGGGAGATTTACAGTTGTTTTGTACCGAGTGCATTCACCCCGAATGGCGATAAAGTTAACGACGATTTTTATGTCGTGGGAACCGGTGTTAAAAAACTGTATATCCAGATCTGGGACCGCTGGGGAGCATTGATCTACGAATCGAATGATCAACATTTCCACTGGAACGGAACCACCCAAAAAGGCGGCATCGAACTCCCAACCGGCGCTTATGTTTACCGGATCAAGGTCGATCTTGAAAACGGAGGCCGCGAGATCATCAACGGAACGATCAGTCTGGTGAGGTAAAAATTGGATTGGTGGAGGCAACATTTCCATACCCATAAGCCTCTACCCTTAAACGCCTATGAAACCGATCCTGATTTTATTCGCATTCTTTAGTCTGGTTTTAGCCACGAAAAGCCCTGCACAGAATTCAGCACCTTATGCGCTGGATCCTAAAAGCTATCAGACTTTACCCGGTCAGATGGCCTGTTTAACCATCAAAACAGCCGATGCTGACCCCGCAGATACCGTAAGGATTTCCTGGAGCACAGCCGTTCAAGCAGCCACATTTACCCATAATAGTGGTGCTGTTCAACATGCTGAAGGTCAAATCTGCTGGACCCCCACCAATTCCGATCCAGGACACGAACCTTATCTCTTTTTTATCACCATGGATGATGGCCATGTACAGGTGGTGGATACGTTTTTTATTTGGGTGCGGGGAATACCGGAAAGGGATTCGTTCCACATGACAAAAGGCGCTTGTGGCGAGAGATTCTTCTATTCTACTTTTAATGAGTGGACGAACCAGGTTTCGTATCAATTGTCCAATGGGATGACGGCTAGTTATACTGTGCCGGTCGAAGACGTAGTTTTTACAAAACTAAAACCGGGAATGTATATCCTCAAAACAGTGTTAATGAGCAATACACCCGTTTACAAAACGTATCGGGATACCTTCTATGTCACAGAAGGACATGATGTAACATCCAAATTCGAGACACTTTCAGAACCCAATGAATACCGGGTCACGCTCACAGAACAAAACGGCAACCTCGATGTCCATTATGCCTGGACCATTAAGAATAGTTTGGGAATCATGAAATTACCCGACACTCTTATGCAAATTACCGTTCAGGTATGGGAACCTTCCGATTTATGCGTTTACATCAGCTCCGATCAAAACTGTGCCGATACCCTTTGCTTTTCACTCCCTGCCGACCCGAATGGTATTCAGGAAATTGAAAAACAGGTCCTGATTTACCCCAACCCTTGTATTGATGAGCTAAATGTTGAATCACATAAACCGATTATGTCGCTGACCCTTTTTGATATTCAGGGGAAACAGGTGCTTCAACAGAAAGAAACAGCAGCATTAAGCACAAAATTAGATGTTGCAACTCTGCCCAAAGGCACCTATTTGCTGGCAATCCGGTATATAGATGGAAGTACGGGGCATCATAGCGTGGTGGTTCGGTGAGAGCACACCCTGTTCTGTTCATTGAGCTTGTCGAAATGAACCCGGTTATAACACGATCCCGGCCCCTTCGACCCGGCGTGGAGCAAAGTCTAAAGCTAAAAAGCCGTTTGCCGGCTCAGGGACCGGAATCCCCTCACCCCCTCATCACCTCACCTTATCTCCTCGTCTCCAAGTCTCCAAGTCCCCTCGTCCCCTCGTCCCCAATTCCCCCCGCTCCCTCGCTCCCCCGCTCTGGACGAAGTCCCGCTCCCTCGCTCCCCTGTCCTATAAACTTAAATAAATCATCGGCTTACTCGGAACCGCATCCGTTTCCATCACAGCCGTCATCAAATTCAATAAATAGATCCCGTCTTTCGCCTCATCCGGCACAAAAATGAGTTCGGTAATTGTCGCATCCATCCTCGGCCTGGCAGGATAATTCCAGTAGTTTTTATGCGCGGCCAATGCTCCTCCATCTTCTTCCCGGTCTATGGAAGGCTGATCAATAAGCAGATGTTTAACACCTGCCAGGCGAAATTTTGTTGCCGTATCCGGATGGAGATAAACCGGGTTGGTCCCGGAATATTTTTTATAAAGCTTGTCTTTTGAATTCGGGAGGCTGCGGATGATCAGCGCTTCCGGCAAGGAATCCGGAAACTGCTCCGGAAGAAAAAGCGCATCTCCATCGGCTTGTTTGGCGGGTTCCAGACTGATTAACTGAGCAATAAAAAAGTGTTCTTTTAAGGAATCGGGCAGGTAATGGGCCTCTTTACTCACATGGCCCACACATTCGGTATGGGTGCCGTTTCCATGGGCATTGAAGCGGATATTTTCGCAATTGCAGGCACCTCCCTGCGGCACGGAACCAACAAAAGAGCCGGCGCAATAGGGCTCCATTTGGGCATGGGGGATATAAAAAGCCTCGACCGAGTTTGGGCCGCGGCGCACGGGTATCGACAGGTCAAAACCCGCACTCAGGTCGAATTGTCCTTGTTCAGTTTGAAGAATCACAGCAGCAAATTACAGAATACACCCCTTTTTACGGTAATTTCGTCCGAATGTCTTTTCAGCTCAAACTGGTATGGAAAATTGTACTGCTCATTTTTGCAGTGAATATCGCCATCATGTCGCTTTTATACACCAACCAATTGGTGCGTAAGCTGGCTATTGAAGAAGAAACCCGGGTAAACCAGTGGACTGCGGCCATCCAGCGTTTGATCGATTCGGAAGACGAAGACGTCACCTTTTTAATGGAGGTTAGCCGTACCAGCAGCAACAATATTCCCATTATCATGACCGATGAGGACGGAAATATCCTGAATTTCCTGAACCTCGATTCTGCCCGGACCAATGATCCCGTATACCTGCGGGATGAATTGCAGGGCATGAAATTGGAAAACGATCCCATTGTTATCGAATACCAGCCGGGAAAAAAGAACTATGTCTATTACCACAATTCTACCCTCTTAACCCAGCTTAAATATTACCCTTATTACCAGATCGGGATCATCTCGCTCTTTTTATTGGTATCCTATCTGGCTTTTAACGCCTCCCGCCGCTCTGAACAAAACAGAGTCTGGGTAGGACTGGCCAAAGAAACCGCCCATCAGCTCGGCACACCAATTTCCTCTTTAATTGCCTGGATCGACCTGTTTAAAGAGGAGGGACAATCCCCGACCAAGGAGATGCTGGCGGAGATGGAGAAAGATATAGAACGCCTTCGCCTCGTTTCTGAACGGTTTTCAAAAATTGGCTCAACACCCATCCTCGAGGACAAGAATGTGAAATTGCTGATCGACCAGTCGGTGGCCTATATGAGCAGTCGTGCTTCGCATAAAGTAAAAATGGAAGTGCATGCCGATGTGCTCCACAATTGTTTTTCGCGGGTTAATGTGCAACTGTTCGACTGGGTGCTGGAGAACCTGATCAAAAACGCCATCGATGCCATGGAAGGAAAGGGGCAGATCGATTTTGTACTGACCGAAACGAAGAAGCATATTTTTATCGATATTTCGGATACCGGAAAAGGCATTCCGTCCTCAAAAATAAGTGAGGTTTTTAAACCCGGCTTTACTACCAAAAAACGCGGCTGGGGACTGGGACTCTCGCTGGCGAAACGTATCATCGAAGACTATCACAGGGGAAAAATAGTGGTCAAAGAATCCACCCCGGGCAAGGGCACCACCTTTCGGATCACATTAAGGAAAAATTTGTAGGTCAGACTTTCCTACCTTCGTAAAGAATTTAACGTTATAGGTTTCAAAGATGAAAAATACAAACAGAATTCTGGGTTTGGCCATGTTGATGGTAGTGTTCACCAGCACAGTCATGGGACAAAAAAGTCGGGGGGAAGAGACGGACACTTTAGTAGATGAGCGAGAGGTGTCGCCTCGTAGAATTCAGGAATACCCTGTAGAAATTACAGAAAGTAATAACGAGCCCGAAATTTTTGTTGTTGTGGAGGATATGCCTTCGTTCCCGGGAGGACAGGATTCGATGACTAAATTTATTGCAGCCAATCTGGTTTATCCGGTGAAGGCCAAAGAAAATAATATCCAAGGCAGGGTACTTATTGAATTTGTGGTCGATGAAAAGGGCAAAGTGACCAATGCGAAGGTAGTGAAGGGAATTGGTTCAGGATGTGATGAAGAGGCGCTTCGTATTGTGAATAGCATGCCAAACTGGAATCCGGGCAAACAAAGAAATAAACCGGTTAAAGTCCGCTTTGTTTTGCCCATTCGTTTTCAGCTGCAATAGAGTATTAAAAAAATTAAGCCAAATAAAAGCCGGAGTAAACCTGCTTTCGTTTGTAATAAATCGATAAAAATGAAAAATATAATTCTGTTCCTCACCATTTTTGCATTTGCAGTTTCTGCCTCCGGGCAAAATAAGGGCGGTACTTCTCCCGACACCATAGAAGTGAAAAAACCCGCTGAGGTGGGTATTAGAGAAGTCACGGACGAACCCGAAATTTTTGTTGTTGTCGAAGAAATGCCGGAGTTTCCCGGAGGTACCGACTCGATGACCAAGTTTATTTGGTCCAATTTAAATTATCCCGATTCCGCTGTCCGACATAATATCCAGGGCAAAGTGGCGGTCCAGTTTGTGATAGATGAAGAAGGGCGGGTAACCGATCCAAAAATTGTGAAGGGATTGGGCTGGGGCTGCGATGAAGAGGTATTAAGGATCGTGAAGCTGATGCCCAATTGGACACCTGGTAAACAAAAAGGAAAACCAGTAAAGGTGCGTTTCGTTTTACCTATACGCTTTCAGCTATATTAAAAGAATCCGATGAAAAAATTTATTAGTCTCTTTTCGATTTTCGCCCTGATGAGCATCTCACAGGTGTCATTGGCCCAAAATAAATCAGCTGCCGACACAACCATTAAGGAATTTGCCGAAGTGATGCCCGAATTTCCCGGTGGACAACAGGCTATGATGAACTTCATTTCAGAAAACATAAAATATCCCTGGAAGGCGCGCATGAATGAAATCCAGGGACGTGTCATGGTTCAATTTGTGGTAGATAAAACAGGAGCCATCCGCGATGTTAAAGTGGTCAATAAAGTTCATCCATCGCTTGCAAAAGCGGCTATCAAGGTGGTGAAAAAAATGCCCAAATGGACACCCGGCTCCCAGGACGGAAAACCGGTAAATGTGCGCTTTGTAATGCCCATTACCTTTAAACTTGAATAACCACTCATGCCCCGAATTCTCGCCTTCGACTACGGCGGCAAACGCACCGGTATCGCCGTTACCGACCCCATGCAGATGATCGCAACGGCGTTAGGAACGGTGGATACCAAAGATGTGATGGACTACCTGAAAACCTATTGCGCCAAAGAGGAAGTTGAAACCTTCGTGGTAGGGCAGCCTTTCCGTATGGATGGAAGTACGTCAGACATTGAGGTAGATATCCTGAAATTCATTGAAAAACTTAAAACCGAATTCCCGGATATTCCTGTCCGGCGTATGGATGAATCCTTTACCTCACGGCGTTCCATGCAAAGTTTGATCGCCTCGGGAGTAAAGAAAAAGGACCGTCGCGACAAGCGGCTATTGGATTCTGTTAGCGCTACCTTAATTTTGCAGGATTATTTAGCTACGAAATGATTCTTCCCATATATGCTTATGGAGAACCCGTACTTCGTCAGGAAGGAAAGGAGATCTCTGCCGATTACCCCAAACTCAAAGAGTTAATTGCCAATATGTTCGAAACCATGTACTCTAGTCATGGTGTGGGTTTGGCCGCCCAACAGATCGGATTGCCCATACGCCTTTTTGTGGTGGATGGAACCCCCTTTGCCGAAGAAGACCCTCAATTGGATGGCTTCAAACGGGTGTTTATCAATGCCTATATCGTAGACGAGGAAGGAGATGAATGGGAATTTGAAGAAGGCTGCTTAAGCATCCCCACCATTCGCGAAAAGGTAAAACGCCATGGTACCATCACCCTCGAATACATGGACGAAAATTTCCAGCTCAAAGAGGAAAAATTTAACGGACTCGCTGCCCGCATCATCCAACATGAACACGACCACACCGATGGCGTCCTCTTCGTCGACCATATCAACCAGTTCCGCCGCAGCCTGCTGGCCAAAAAGCTCAACGACATCTCCCGCGGTAAAGTCGACGCCGACTACCGCATGCGCTTCCCGAAAAAGCGGTGATAGTTATAAGTTATAAGTTATGAGTTATGAATTATATATGTCTCCGGATTCTACCGACTTCAAAAAACTCATAACTCATAACTCATAATTCATAACTCAATAGGCTCCCTTGTATTTCCTCACAAACCACTCAAACCCGATAAAGATGATAAGCACCCAAAACAGCCAGGGTAAACGAATGAGATCCTCCAGGCTGCTGCGCATATAGGAAACAGTATGGATCTTTTCATTGGCTTTGATTGTTTTCGCCAATTCCTTCATCGCAGAAGGATCATACCGTTTTCCCCCGTTTTTTTCGGCAAGTTGGGAGAGAAGAAGAAAATCAGCCCGGGTGGTGATGGCCTCCAACTCAAGCGGACTGATACTGAATAATCCATTCGATGTCAATTGTTTACCTCCATAATTAACCGTGGCGGAATAGGTATAATCTCCGGGAGCTAAAAAGCCGGCATCCAGCGAATAAGCACTTTGGTCCCTGCCAAATTGGTACGAAAACTCTTTGCCATCCTGTCCTTTGATACGCATAAAAACATCGGGGTCATTCACCAGCTGAAAGGAAGCATTATACAATTCAGCCCGGAACAAAAGCCGTTCGTTTTCATCAAAACGGCGTTTGAGCGGATCGGCTTTGAAAGGGCGATTGTCCCTTTTTGCTGATAGAAACTGTACCAGCTTTTGCATGATCTCATCGCTGGCATCATGGTTTTGATGCTGTTCAAAATCGTACAATCGCCAGCGCCAATACCCTTCTCCATATACCATCCCTATTTTTTGTTCCCCATTTTCACTAAAAGCAATGAGCGGATCATTCGATTCTATACTTCCGATCTTCTGGTACAAAAACACCTTGTTTTTCGAAACCGGAGTATAAACGCCAAAGGGGGCATACAAAGGAGGGAAACGTTTTAAAGCAAGAATACTTTCCTCGGTGGGTTTGAACAGCTCAAACTGCGGGTTATAAACCCCCTGTGAAGCATTCGCATTGCTTACGGTGCTTTGAATGCCCATTCCGGCACTCCAGCTCTTCAGTTGGGCAAGGTTGCTCGATTCGCCAACCACGAACAAAACCGGCACATTCATTTTTTCGGCTTGTTCCAGGATGTTCAGGATCGGGTAATTCCGCGAAGGCAATTGATGGAGGACAAGCAAATTGAGTTCCTGCCACTTGATCTCACCAGCGGTTTGTGCATACTGAACAGAAACCTCATAATTTTCATTACTCCGTATTGCAGCAGCCATGGCAGCAAGGTCGGGATGTGGGGCATGGGCAAGGATCAAAACCTGGTTCCGGGCATCGATCACCTCCATATACACCGTCTTTTTATTGTTCAGCAAATTGTACTCGCCGGCAAGAATATCCAGGGTTACCGTGTAACGAACCATACCGCTGATTTCTGCTTTTAAAAGGATATCCACCTGCTGCTTCCATTCTTCCTTATCGATCAGCATGCTCTTTTCAAAAAGCAGCTTTTCATCCTGACGAACCTGCAGCCTCGCCGTTTTTCCTTTCAGGTCCTTGGCCCTGCAAACAGCCAAAAGGGGAAACTGATTGCCCAGATAAGCTAGCCGGTTATGCCGCACCTCTTCCAAAATAAGGTCGCGATGTTCGGTGGTATCTCCAAATGGAACCGTATAAACCGGGGCAAATGACTTCCGCGATTGATAAACCGGATTGCTTCCCTGGTTATAAATGCCATCCGAAAAAAGAATAACCGCTCCTAAATTCTGGTTTTCAAACTGGTCATCGATACCTTTTAAAGCCTTCGACAAATTTGTAACCTGCTGGTCATAGGCCAGATCCCGGGTTTCATTTAGTCCGTCTGCAGCGCCAAAAACACGCAGCTCATGGTCATCAGCCAATTCCGACTCGAGGGTCTGTATACACTCCCGGATCTGTTCTGCCACCTTCGCTGAGTCGGACTGCATGCGCATGGAGGCACTATTGTCAATAACCAGTGCCAGAACAGGTTTTTCCAGCTCGCGAACCTGGTTTTTAACCAGGGGTTCCAGAAGGAGCATGGCCAGAAGGAATATAAAAATAAAACGCAGGGACCCGAGTGCCCGGCGTATCCAGCGTTTATCCTCCTCTCCGAACAAAGGCTTTTGATAGAGCAGCCAGGCCGCCAGTCCCGCAAAGGCCGCACAGAGCAGGAGATACCATGTCGGATAGGAAAAGAGGATCTCAATAGAATTCATTCGCCGTGTATGCAGGCAAAAGTCATGCTTTTCTCCAGTTTAAAAAATATCTTTCGTCCTAGGCAACATTTCGCTAACTTAGGTTCTCTAACCTAAACTGAACAAGGAGCCAAACCAGTCTTGTTAGGAGTATGAGTGAAGAAGAACTGATCAATGGATGTGTCCGCGAGGATAGAGCGAGTCAATACGCGCTCTACAAGACATATGCCGGCAAAATGCTGGCAGTATGTCGGCGCTACGCACGCACGGATCTGGAAGCAGAAGACATACTCCAGGAAGGCTTTATCAAAGTATTTGACAATGTCTCCAAGTTCAGGCATAATGGTTCTTTTGAAGGATGGATTCGCCGCATTATGGTGAATACGGCCTTAAAGCTGTACCGCAAGAACAGCTTTAAGAATGAGGTGATCGGAATTGACGACAATTACGATATGCCTCAGGACGCCACAGTTCTGGAAAAAATGTCGCAGGCTGAGCTCATGAAAATGGTTCAGGGACTACCAGAAGGCTATGGCATCGTATTCAACCTCTACGCCATTGAAGGGTTTAGTCACGCAGAAATTGCGGATACCCTGGGCGTAAATGAAGGTACCTCCCGCTCTCAATTGGCCAAAGCACGCAAGTGGTTACAAAAGAAAGTCATTGATTCACAAAAAATTGAATATGAACGAAAATAGGCATCCCATAGATGATCTGTTCCGCGACGGACTCAGCCAACATTCGGTTGAGGCCCCCATGCACGTATGGGAAAGGATAGATCAGACCCGTACGCCTGTTTACAAGTTGCTCAACAACTTCAAACAGAATTCCCGCTGGTACCTCTCGGTAGCAGCCGGATTGGTCCTGATGAGTTCCGCTGCCATTATGTTCCTCGTTAATGAGCCCCAACAAGGCCTGGCCGAAGGAACGCTTAGCAATGCGCCGCAAATCCACACAGAAAAAACCCCCTCCGCACCGGGAACAGCAGCGTTTAAAACCACCAACCCTGAGGCAGAAATCGCCAACCCCGCCAATACTTCTGGTCCTTCCGGAACCGACATTTCAGGAACAGAATCAGCAGGAACAGAAACTGCAGGATCAGGCACAACCCCTTCAGGTCGCACGAATCCAACTGATCCGGGATCATCCACACCAAGCCAGTATGCCGGTGGTTTATCCACGCAGTTTGAAAACCCGGGAACAGAAGAAATGGGCGGTGAAGTTGCCGTTCCTGAATATGAGAAAACAGCGGTAGGAGAGGGAGAAATCCCTGAAACAACTGATGCAGGTACAGAACCAACAGATCCAAATACAGACCCTGTATCTACACCACCTACTCCTACACCTGGTCCGGCGCCGGATAAAAAACAAGTTCCAACAGAGCCTTCTGATTGGGCCCTCGAAGTACTCGGATCCTATGACTTCATGAGTCGCCGTATAGAAAATGCCGATCCGGCTTATGTAAGCGCACGGAAAAATGCAGAGAAGATGGGCGCAGCTTATACCTTCCAACTGCGGGCTCAATACCGCCTGAACGATGCGTTCGCCCTTCGCTCAGGTGTTTCTTTCAGCCAACATCATGAAAAGCTGAATTTCACCCACACACAATCGAATACCGAAATTGTGGAACGCCAGGAAACCGGCTACATCCTCGATCCGATAAACGGACCTACTCCGATTACCTACACTGTTCGGGATACTGTGACTACGACAACTACCACTTCTGCAAAATCCGATAATACTTATACCTTTATCGATATCCCGGTACTGTTGAATTATACCTTCTATACTTCAAACAAATTAAATCTGGGTGTTTCGGGAGGGCCGGTATTTAACCTGGCCTTCAAACAAAAGGGACAAATTATCGGACCGGTAAACAATGAGATCATCGACCTGAACTCTTCAGCGAATCCATTCCGTACCTATGCCGGAGTAAACCTGATGTTGAACCTGAGTGCCAGCTATGAGTTGAATAAACGTTTCGACCTCCTGTTCGAACCCGGATTGCGCTATGGTATGTCATCCCTCACCAGCAAAGGATTTGGTGTGACCCAGAAATATTCCAGTGTAAATCTGTTCACAGGTATACGCTACAGGTTCTAATCCAACGAAAAATTTTCAGTCTTAACCCTGCTTTCGCTTAATTTGAAGAAATGAAACGTAAAGCAGGGTTTTTTTGTGGACTTTTTTGCAGCCTTTTCCTCCAGGCTCAACAACCTGATGCAATGCTTGAAAAAGGATCCGTGCGTTATGGGGTAGCAAATAACGGGGTACTCTTCCAGCAGAATGGAAATGCAGCCTTCGAAATACCCAAAGGCTCCGGTGTTCATGCCATCCTTTCTTCCGGTTTATGGATAGGAGGGCTGGATAGTTCAGGAGGCATCCGATTATCCATCGCTGCTTACGATACCAGTGGCCGTGACTTCCTTCCGGGGCCTATCGACCGTACCTCTATTTTGCCCGACGACAGCAGTTACTGGAACTATGTATGGCATGTCGACTCAATGGAAATAGCCGATCACACATCATTATACAACAACAACGGCTATCAGGCTCCCTGGAGCATCGCCAACTGGCCGGGGTCCAATACACGTCCCGGGAATTACAATCCGGTACTGGCGCCATTTATTGACCTGAACAACAATTCCATCTACGAACCCCAAATGGGTGAGATCCCCCATGTTCCCGGAACAGAAGCGGCCTATTTTATCATGAATGATAAACGTCCGCAACACCAGCAGAGCGGAACCCAGGGTATGGGACTGGAAATTTATGCCCTGGTGTACACCGTAGCAGAAATGCCCAATACCGTTTTTGTAAAATACCGTATCGTTAACCGCAGTTATTCGCAGTACAACGGGGTCTTTGCAGGCATTTATACTGATTTTATGTTGGGCAATCCGGATGACAACTACACCAGCACGGATTCCCTGCGCAACACCTATTTCTGCTACAATGGGCTTCCATATGATTCATCAGGCTACCTGGGTATGGCCCCGGTTATGGGCGTAAAACGATTGAACGGCAAACTCAATAAAACCATCGGCTTTAACTGGGACCCGAATGACCCGCAAGGATGGCCGCAAACACCTCAGGATTATTATAATTACCTCAATGCCGTATGGAAAGACGGCAGCGAGCTGATGGATCCCAACTCCTCCCAGACCTCTTTTCTCTATCAGGGAGACCCCTGTGATGGAGCAGGATGGACCGAATATGGAAGTTCGGGAGTAGTTCCCGGCAGAAGGAACATGTTGGGCTCAAGCGGTCCCTATACCTTGGCACATGGCCAGGGCATTACACTCGATATCGCCTATATCTTCACACAAAAACAAGGCGATGTACTCGCCAATGTATGCGATTTCTATAATGATGCTGATGCCGTTCAGACCTATTATGATGTGGTACTGACTTCAATGGGTCAAACGCCTGAAAAATCGACCCTCCGGGTATATCCAAATCCGGCTCATAAGGAAATTCATTGGGAGCTGCAGGAAGGTATCGAAAGCACATCCATACAACTTATTGATATGCAGGGAAAAGCGCGAAATTATTCTGCTTCAATCACGGCTATTGATGTCACTGACCTGGCCAATGGGATCTATCTGCTATGGATAACAGACAGGGAGGGGAATATGTATCAGAATATGATAGTCGTGAACCACTGATCACATCAACATCCCACCATCAACCTGCAGGGTTTGACCGGTGATATAGGTCGACATATCCGACCCCAAAAACACACAGGCATTGGCCACATCTTCAGGAGTTCCACCACGTTTTAGAGGAATAGCATCGGTCCAGCCTTTCAGGGTAGCCTCATCCAATGCTGCTGTCATCTCCGTTTCAATAAATCCAGGCGCTACCGCATTGCAACGAATTCCTCTGGAACCCAATTCTTTGGCGATGGATTTAGTAAAACCGATCATGCCCGCTTTGGAAGCTGCATAGTTGGCTTGTCCCGCATTGCCCATAACACCAACAACCGAAGTCATGTTGATAATAGAACCAGAGCGTTGCTTAAGAAGGGGTTTAAGTACAGCTTTGGTAAGGTTAAAGGCCGATTTTAAGTTGGTCTCGATCACTTCATCCCACTGCTCCTCGCTCATGCGCATCAGCAGCGTATCGCGGGTGATGCCTGCATTGTTCACGAGGATATCGAGTTGTCCGAAATCCGCTAAAACTGCATTCACCAGCTCTTCCGCTTCCGCAAATTTGGCGGCGTTGGAGCGGTAGCCTTTGGCTTTGATGCCATAGGTATCCTGCAGTTCTTTTTCCAGGGCTTTGGCTTTTTCTTCTGAAGAAGCATACGAAAAGGCCACATTGGCGCCTTCTTTGGCAAAATGTTCAGCGATCCCTTTTCCTATCCCCCGGCTGGCACCGGTTATGAGAGCAACTTTGTTTTCGAGCAGTTTCATCGGGCAAATATAAAAGATTTCATGTGTTGGAGATTTTCTTTCATGGAAGAGTGTGGATACCACTGATGAGAAGGGGTTCCGGGCCTCGCACGCCGAAGCGCTGTACAATCATCATGGTTTATCGAATCCCTATGAGCGTAGGCGGGTTCTGGGTTCTGGGTATTGGGTTCTGGGTATTGGGTTCAGGGTTCTGGGTTTTGGGTGCAGGGTTCAGGTTTTTGGAACTTCAATAAAGCAGTAATTTCGGTTCTTGAGCACAAACTTCAGGTAGCCCTTCACTTATCCCCCTTCGGAGTAATGGCGCTA
>DQHT01000106.1:0-165 GCA_003531115.1 Bacteroidota bacterium
TGACACACTTTTCTGAATACTCCCTAATGGTTGCTTTATCACCTTTTCGTCCCCAAGTCTCCAAGTCCCCTCGGCCGTCGTGCTTCGACACCGCTCAGCATGACGGACTATGTTGATCCCATTTTCCCATCATCTCCTTATCCCCTCAACTCCTCACCAAGTCCC
>DQHT01000106.1:243-12026 GCA_003531115.1 Bacteroidota bacterium
GCTCAGCAAACGGACCATTTTATTCCCCTCAACTCCTCACCAAGTCCCCTCGTCTCCAAGTCCCCTCGTCTGAAGTCTCTGCTCGTCCGTTTACTTCGACAAGCTCAGCAAACGGACCATTTTATTCTCCTCACCCCCTCACCCAGTCTCCTCGTCTCCCAGTCCCCTCGTCTTCCCTAATGCCCCTTGATCATCACCTTATCGATCCACTCCGACCCAAAAGAATAGGGTATCCATGCCAATGAAGGAATCTTTTTCGTGATAATGAGGTTGGCAAATTTTCCTTTGCTGATACTGCCGAGTTCCTTTTCGAGACCCATGGCGTAAGCGGCATTTAAGGTTACAGCGTTAAATACTTCTTCGGGCAATAGTTTCATTTGGATACAGGCCAGGCTCACTACAAAACCCATCTTTCCGCTCGGGGAGGAGCCGGGATTATAATCGGAAGCCAATGCCAGGGGCAAACCGGCTTCGATGATCTGGCGGCCGGGGGTGTAGGGCATCCTCAGATAGAAGGAACAATTAGGAAGTCCAACGGGCATGGTTTTGCTTCCTTTTAATGCTTCAATTTCCTCCTCGCCCATATGCTCAAGGTGGTCTACACTGAGGGCGCCGGTTTTAACGGCAACCTGAACGCCTCCTGAATTCCCAAGTTGATTTCCATGGATTTTCGGAATCAATCCATGCTTTTTCCCGGCATTAACTATACGTTCTGTCTCTTCCGGTGTATAAAATCCTTGTTCACAAAACACATCAATAAAATCTGCCAGGCCCTCTTTGGCAATGGCGGGCAACATCTCGTCGATGATGAGTTTGATATACCCCTCCCGGTTGTTTTTGTATTCGGCAGGGAAGGTATGGGCCCCAAGAAAGGTGGCTTTGATCGGAATGGGAGCAATGTTCTTCAGCCGCTTAATAACCCGCAGCATTTTGAGCTCATCCTCCACCGTCAGTCCATACCCGCTTTTAATTTCCAATGCACCGGTACCCAAAGCGATCACCTCCTGCAGGCGGTCGAGGGCGAGGCGGTACAGCTCTTTTTCCGGCATTTTTTGCAGTTTGGCAGCCGAGTTCAGAATACCTCCACCGGCAGCGGCGATCTCTTCGTAGGTTTTACCCTGAATTTTCATTACAAATTCCTCTTCGCGGCTGGCGGCAAAAACGAGGTGGCTGTGGGAATCGACAAAAGCGGGGATAACGATCTTTCCGGCTGCATCGATAATGCGGTCGCTGTCGTGGGCAGAGTGCTGGCCATCCACATCGGGCATACGTCCGTAATCTTCAATACGCTGGTCACGAATAAGGACCCAGGCATTTTCTATATAGGGAAAGTCAGCCATTTCCTTTCCCGCCCGGAAGGGTTTGTTGGCTTCTTCAATGCCATACAGGCGATGAATATTTCGAATGAGGGTTAACATCTTGCTTTGCAAAAATGCGCATATTCGAACGGGGAATCAAAATCTTAATCAGTAAATTCGAAACATGACAACAGCAGAGCGCCTTCACAAAAAACTGGTCCATGGAAAAGACCTCTTTGTCGCCAATACCGCCACCGTGATCGGGGATGTGGAAATGGGCAATGATTGTTCCGTTTGGTTTGGAGCCGTTATTCGCGGCGACAGCGACAAGATCAGAATCGGCCATCGTACCAATATTCAGGACAATGCAGTAATTCATTGCGACCCGGGAGCCCCTGCCATCATTGGCGATGATTGTGTGATTGGTCATCTGGCCATTGTGCACGGCGCCCAACTCGGAAATTGTGTACTGGTAGGAATGAATGCGACCATACTGAATCATGCAATAATCGGCAACAACGTGATCATCGGCGCCAATGCACTGGTGACCTCCGGTACCGTTATCCCTGATAATACCATGGTGCTTGGCAGCCCCGGCAAAACGGTCGGGATGTTAAGCGATGAGCAGATCGCCGGGATCAAGGAAAACGCTCGGGTGTATGTAAATAAGGCGAAGGAGTACCTTCATTTATGATTTATGATTTATGATTTATGATTTGTGATTTGTGATTTTTTGGCCCATCTCACCATCTTCAAAGCAGTTCCAATACCCGCTCAGGTGGTCTGCCGATCACAGCCTTACCATTATGGATAAAGATCGGCCTCTGGATAAGAATAGGATGTTTGACCATGGCTTCGATCCACTTGTCATCACTCAGCTTTTTGCCTTTGTACTTTTCTTTATAGATATCCTCATTTTGCCGGATCAGGTCATGCGGTGGGATTCCCAGCATGGCGATGAGGGTGCGGAGTTCTGCGGCAGTAGGTACCGCCTTCAGGTATTCGTGAATTTCGGGGACGATCCCTTTTTCCTTCAATAAAGCTAAGCTTGCCCTGCTTGTGCTGCAGCGCGGGTTATGATACAATTCCATCCATACAAAAATAAGGGAAAACTGTCTTTAAAATTGGCCCGGGCATTTACTTTCCTGTGCAAAAGCGGATAACTTGACTCAGGCAGCGAAAAGCGGTATATATGTTGTCTATATATTTGAAAGCAATGAATCCACACGCGTCACATATCCAGGCTTCAGTGGCTCCAAAACGTCAGGAGGGAAAGCAGTCCAGGGAAAAAATCCTGGAACAGCCCCATCGGGTTTCGTTAACCCCCGAAAATGACCCGGCGCCAAAACCGGCAAAAAGCTAAGGTTTATATTTAACCAGGGCTTCAAACAACTCATCCGGACGGAAGGGTTTTGAAATAAAGTCATTCATACCCTGGTAGCGCGATTTGGTAGCTTTGTCCATCATCGCCGAAGCAGTTAGGGCGATAATCGGAATATTTTTATCAAATTCCCTGATCAGTCGGGTGGCCTCATACCCATCCATAACCGGCATCTGGATATCCATCAGAATGCAATCGTATTCTCCGTTTTTTACCATATCCACACCCAGTTCCCCGTTTTCGGCAACCTCACTCACAACGCCCCATTTTTTCATAAAATTCTGGCAAACAAACACGTTAACTAAATTGTCTTCCACAATAAGAACGCGCATTCCGTCTAATCCTTTTTCCAAATCCCTTGGTGTTTCTAAAGTCAATACTTCCTTCGCACTTAATCGTTCCAGTCTCAGATCGAACCAAAATGCAGAACCCTCATTGATTTTTGAGCGCACTTCCAATTTTGAATCCATCAAACCCAGGAGACTTTGACAGATAGCCAGCCCTAATCCCGTACCACCAAATTTTCGTGTTGAAGCGCTGGTAGCCTGGGTAAATTTATCAAAAAGTTTTGGTAAAAAGGACTCCTCTATCCCCATTCCGGAATCTTTTACCTCAAAACGCAAAACATCAAATTTTCCATCGGTCTTCACTTTATTCAGGTGTATGGAGATGGTGCCTTTTTGGGTAAACTTAACAGCATTGGAAATTAAGTTATTTAATACCTGGCCGAGTCGTGTGCGGTCGCCCAGGTAAAATCCATTCGATCCCTCATCATGGCTGAATTCAAACTTATTTTGATGTTCCCTGGCCTTGTATTCATTTTCTTCGGTGATGGTCTCGAGGAGCTTTGCAGGACTGAAACTCTGCATGGTGAGTTCCAGCTTTCCGGCCTCCATTTTATTGTAGTCGAGAATGTCATTGATCAGGATGAGTAAATTTTCCGCTGAATTATTAAGCGTATTGATCATTTCCTTCAGGCCGGGATCTTTGTTTTCATCTTTTAATATATGCGAGATCCCGGTTACGGCATTGAGCGGAGTTCGTATCTCATGGCTCATCACCGAAAGAAAATCAGATTTGGCTCTGCTTGCTTCTTCGGCTTCTTCTTTAGCCTTTTGAAGCTTTTCGCCATTGATCTGGTTTTCGATGGATGAGGAAAGCACATTGGAAGCAAGTTTTAAAACATCCTGTACTTCCTGTGCGATCTCACGGTCATTTAGACCCCAGAAAAATACCCAATAACCAATAACTTTTCGCTCCAGGTCCAGGGGCAAAACAATAAAGGCATCGGTTCCCAGTTCGAAATAGTCGACCACGGGTTTATCCATCGAATAGGCATGAAGCTGGTTGGTCCAGGTTTGTTTCCAAATTCTGGATTCCGGGGTAATGACCCCGGTAAAGTACTTTTCATACTCCGGATCGGTACAGATAAAATTTCCATTGGCTTTGCATATCGTCCTGAAATTGGGTGCGTACTCCTTATACACACTCTGCCAATTGCTTCGGCGTAGCATCTCTTCAGCAAATCGCCCGCTCAGGCCCAACAATCCGGCCGATCTTTCCAGGGTGTTTTTTTGTTTGCGCCAGAGGGTGATATCCCTGAAATTCAGAATAAAACCTCGTTTTTCGTCATGCTCGTGTCCGATACGCTGCCCTTTTACCAGCACCCATTTTAGGGCACCTCTGGAAGGTAGGGCTATTTCAAGTTCAGGGCCTTCATTTCCTTCAAACTTGAGGTAGTCGAGCAATTCTGGTTCAGGGTTTTCTTTTATGGAATAGCAGAAATTCGAAAAATTCTGATTTTTTAAAATTCGTTTTCTTGGAAGAGCCTTTGCTTTGATATTCGACTCGATG
This sequence comes from Bacteroidota bacterium, assembly GCA_003531115.1. Lineage (GTDB taxonomy): Bacteria > Bacteroidota > Bacteroidia > UBA8524 > UBA8524 > UBA8524. Next base: position 4,777 of record DQHT01000106.1, read on the forward strand.
ATTTCGCCATTCCAGTCGAGGACCAATGCGGCATCGTTGAGATTCAGGAAAAGGCTTTGGTACGCCAGCGGAACATAGTTAAATAGTTTTTTCCGGAATATGACGATCATTCCGATAACCCCCGTAATGGTAAACCCAACCGGGGTGGGATCAAAACCCTTGATAGGATTCATGCCGGTGATATAGGTAATGTTCCCAAACCAGGGAAACAAGGCCCCAACGATGATCAGGATCATGTTGGCGCGTAAAAGGGTGACGCTGCGAATGGCAGTGATGATCAATCGAATGGTTCCGGCCAGCAGACAGAAATAACTAACCGCCACCCACATCCAAAAAAGAGGTCCGTAGTGGTAGCTCAGTGCAAAGTCATTTGCCTCCATTTCCCACGACCTGTAAACCAAATGGTGGTATGAATTGGTGAATACAAAAAGTAAAAAAAGCGTACAAAAGGCAAACACCGCATAACGGAACCATACGGGTATATTCAGTTTAATTTGGGAATAGGTATAGATAAAACTTACCCATACGATCGGGGCTGTGATAATACCGATATAACTGAGTTGAGAACAAAGCACTTTTATTTCATGGCTGTCGAACCAGTACTGGACAGCATCGCAGGTTGCCCACCACGAAATGGCAAACATGAGGAATGAAAAGTGAAGTGCCCCCGGGATCTTTTTCCGCTTCAGCGTGGAGATGGCAACAATTAATGCCAGACCAGCCGTGATGATCAGCAAAAATTGAAGGAGCTGGTTAGCAGAAATCATTGTTAGAGAATACTTCCAAATTTAGCCAGATTCTTGTCAAGTTCGCGGGTTATTTATTTACGGCTGCTTCGAGCAGTTTATACAACTTTTCCTGAGGATAGGGTTTAAAGAGCATACTATCGAAAAGGGATTCCGCTTTTTCATTTACTTCATCAATATTGGCGGCAGTGAGACCCATAAGATAAACGGAATCGCCAAATTTTTTCCGAAGATGTTGTGCTGCTTCGTATCCATCCATAACCGGCATATGCATGTCGAGCAGAATGACATCATATTTCTGTTCAAGAGCTGCTTTCAGACATTCCGCACCGTTATTCGTCCAGGTTGCAGTAGCACCGATCCTCGTCAGCATCATTTTAAGGAGCATTTGATTTTGAGGATGATCTTCTGCAACCAAAAGTGTTTTGCCTTCCGGCCATTTCCAGGTACTTTGTAAAGCCGATTCGCCGTTTTGCGGATCTTTAGCTTTTTTAAGAGGCAGTATCAGGGTAATTTTCGTACCCTGACCTGGAGTACTGTCGAGAGAAATCGTGCCCTGCATCAGTTCTACAAGTGCCTTGGTAATCGTTAGTCCCAATCCGGTTCCTCCATAATTGCGGCTTGTATCCCCATCGGCCTGATAAAAAGGATTAAAAATATTAACCTGATCTTTTTCCGGAATACCAATGCCCGTATCAATCACCTGCAACTCAAGCAGTGCCTGATCCTTATTTTCTTCCAACAGCTTAACTTCAAATTTGACCTGTCCGTTTTCGGTAAACTTAATGGCATTATTAAGCAGGTTATTGACAACCTGCTCGATCTTGATCCTGTCAGCCAAAAGGTATTCGGGGAGATTTTCTCCAAGGTTCATTTCGAAGCCAATATTTTTTCGTTTGCATTCAACCGTATATGCCCCTTTGAGGGTGTTGAGCATTTGCTTAAAGGAGAATGGCAAAAGTTTGAGCTTAACCGAACCATGTTCGAGTTTATTCAGGTCAAGTACTTCATTTACAAGTTGGATAAGCTGTAAAGTCGAATCATACAGGATCTCTATCGATCGTCTGTGTTCGGGGTCTTTACATTCCTCTTTTAATGAATTGGCAAGCCCCATTATAACGTGCAGGGGTGTACGAATTTCATGACTGATCACCGACAGGAACCTGGTTTTTGTTGAAAGGGCGTCTTCCAGTGCTTCATTTTTCAGGTTGATCTCCTCGTTCCGTTTTTGAAGTTCTGCCAGAGCTTTATCGAGTAATTCCTGTTTGGTATGGAGTTCTTTGTTTTTGTGCAGGTTGAGGAAATATAACCAGACAAGCAAAACGATAAGGATCAAAAAGAGAACCAGTGCAATGCGCATGGATCGCGATTTTTCCTTTTCGTCGAGGAGTTGCATTTCCATGTCTGCCAGGTCGCGGGCGCGTAGTTCCAGATCGAATTCTTCTTCCAGAAGTTTGCCGGCAGCATAATTTTGAGCCTGTTGTAGTGAGTCGCTCAAACGGATATAATTTTCATAAAGTGCAGAGGCTTCTATCCCACGGCCGGTCGCAACCAAATACCTGGCATCAATGCGCAAGATCTCCAGGCGAATGGTGGGATCTTCGAGATCATGACCGATTGCTTTGGCGCTGTCGATATGTGCCTTGGCCAGCCCCCATTTATTTTGACCCAGATAAAATTCGGCGATTTGAATATGCGAAGTAACCAGCGGCCGATTGGCCATGCTGATCTTTTTTATTTCCAGGCCCTTCATTAAATAATACAAGGCACTGTCAGGATTGCCTTTTTTCATCCATACCTCACCAATACTACTGTAATCGGAGCCAACCCAATTGGGATTTATGGGGTCGTGGCTCAGGTCGATTTCCAGGGTTTTTTGTTGGTAATAGAGGGTTTTATCCAGGTCATTGCGTTCGTTTTCAAGCATGCCTAAATTCGACCATACCAGGGCGCGAACTTCGTCATCATCGAGTTTTTCACCGATCTTGAGGGCACGCAGAAAAGTAGACTCTGCCTCCTTATAATTTTTTTGATTGAAGCGAATAAGGCCAATATTAATGAGTACATAGGCCATGTCTTTTTCATAGCCCAGTTTTTCATTGATCTTTTGGGCTTCAAGATATACTTCAATGGCTTCGTTGTATTTGCCCAGGTAATCGTAACAGATCCCGATAGCATTCAAAAATTGCGATTGATCTTCAAGGGTGCCTTTTTCCTTCGATAGTGCGAGTCCTTTTTGATAGGTTTTGGCTGCCAAACGGTAATAGCCATGATCTTCGTAACAGGAGCCAAGAATAAATTTAGCCTTGAGTACAAGGCTGTCGTTTTTTAAAGCCTTCGCACGTTTAAGGCCCTCTTCAGCTAAAACCTGAGCAAATTCAACTGTACTGGTTCGTGAATAATAGCGTGCGAGGCTGATCAATTCCCCAACTTCTTCCTCCGGAGTGGGTTTTTTTATTTTTTGGAGGATGGAATCGGGAAGATTTGCATACGCTGAAGCAGCCAGAAAGGTCGAGCAGAGGAAGGCAAGCAAAAGTCTGAGTGCTTGGTGGTGCATCAATACCTACAAATGTAGAAGAATTGAACAATTCGCGCCATCCGTAGTTTAGGGTAGGAGTGCTATTAGTATTTAATCCAGTTAAACTGAAAGGAGGCTTCGGCAATGGTAATTCTCTCAGCGATACGTTGCAATCGACCGGGCAGGTTGAGCAGGTAGTCGCGGGCTCTTTCGGCTTTATCGTTCAGGCCCCTGAGGTTCTCCAGATTCCAGTCCTTGAGGAGATCGCTTAAAATGTCAATATAATCATGGGTAGTATAAACGCCTGCACGTTGGGCGGCATCAGAGAAGTCGGCGTACAATTCTCCCGGTTTTTGTCCGCTTTGCCGCATAAAGTGAGCGGGCATCACGATCTTTTTACGCATCATATCTTCAAAGGCCAACATCATTTCAATGGGGTCCAGTTTGAAAATATCCTTTACGAAGGCCGAATAAGCTGAAGCATGACGCGCTTCATCTGCGGCAATCACGCCACAAATTTTTGCGAGACGGTGGTTTCCGGTTTTTTTGGATAAGGAAGCAACACGACGGTGCGAAATATTGGTTGCCAGTTCCTGAAAGCTGGTATACACGAAGTTCCGGTAAGGGTCATTTCCGGTTTGGATATCGAAGCCATCGGCGATGAGGTACTGTGTTGATACCTGCATTTGGCGCATATCTACACGGCCTGACAGGTAGAGGTATTGATTGAGCAGGTCGCCATGTCTATTTTCTTCTGCCGTCCAGGATCTCACCCATTGGGTCCAGCCGATCGGGTTCCCCTGATCTACTCCACTCATCCCCATTAACCAGGATTCGTAGGTAGGCAAAGCTTCTTCCGTTATGGTATCTCCAATGAGGGTAATAAAAAGGTCGTGTTCCATTTCCCCGCAAAGAGCCTGTATCTCTTTCACTTCATCAAAAAAGGTATCTGAAGTGGATTCCGGGAGTAGGTCAGCCGGTTGCCAGTTGTCTTCGATCGGACGTAGGTATTTGTCGGTCCACGCCTTCATGGATTTCTCCAGGGTTTGCATCACTTCACGACGTATGGCAGCAGTATTCATCGGCATTCAAAAATTCGAGGACGCGAAGGTAGTTAAAAAGGAAGGAATAAAAGACGCCGGTAAAACCGGCGCCTTGGGCATGTACATGCCTATTCAAAAGGGGAGAAACAAAGATGCGCCTGACAGCCTTGCCGTAACTCACGGTTTTCCGTGATTTTTCCTTTGTCATTTTGGCAGCGAAATGGGCATGGCATGTTTGCTGATACTTCCTCACTAAAATCTGAAACATTTATGACTACACAAAAAGGTTCCATTCAGGTAAACACGGAAAACATTTTTCCAATCATCAAAAAATTCCTGTATTCCGACCATGAGATCTTTTTACGCGAGTTGATCTCCAACGCAACAGATGCTACCACCAAACTCAAACATTTTTCTTCTATCGGCCAATTCAAAGGCGGATTGGGCGACCTCCGCATCATCGTAAAACTCGATGCAAAAAAGAAAACCCTGAGCATAACAGATAAGGGTGTTGGGATGACTGCCGAAGAAATTGATAAATACATCAATCAGATCGCCTTCTCAGGTGCCGAAGAATTTGTTAAACAATATAAAACCGCGGGCGATGCTGGTATGATCGGTCACTTCGGACTCGGATTTTACTCCTCCTTTATGGTGGCCAAAAAAGTAGAGATCCATACGCTGTCTTACGCCGAAGGGGCAGAAGCAGCCCATTGGACCTGCGATGGGTCGACAGAATTTACCATTGGTAAATCAAAGAAAAAAGACAGGGGAACTGAGATTATCCTTCATATAGACGAAGAGAATGAAGAATTTCTGGAAGACAGCAGAATCCAGGGTTTGCTCAATAAATATTGCCGCTTTCTGCCAATCCCGATCCAGTTCGGAACAAAAACCGACTATGTCGACGACCCGGAAAACAAAAACGAAGACGGAACGCCAAAACGCAAATCCGTTGAGGTGGATCGTATTATTAACGACCATGCTCCGCTTTGGAAAAAATCGCCAACGGAACTGAAAGATGAAGACTACAAGGCTTTCTATCAAACCTTGTATCCGATGTCGGAAGCACCCCTGTTCTGGATCCATTTAAATGTTGATTATCCCTTTAACCTGACCGGGATCCTTTATTTCCCAAAAGTTAAAAACGAGCTGGAACTCCAGCGAAATAAAATTCAGTTGTACAGCAATCAGGTATTTGTTACCGATGATGTAAAAGATGTTGTGCCTGAATTCCTGATGCTTTTGCATGGGGTGATCGACTCTCCGGATATTCCCCTAAACGTATCCCGCAGTTTCCTGCAAAGCGATGCCCAGGTGAAAAAGATCACCTCCCATATTACCAAAAAAGTGGCTGACAAACTCGAGGAAATATTCAAAAGCGACCGCAAAGCCTACGAAGAAAAATGGGAAAGCATCGGGCTTTTTGTCAAATACGGGGCAGTAAGTGATGATAAGTTCGCTGAAAAAGCGCTCAAATTCACACTTTTGAAAAATACCGAAGGCGAATTTTTTACGCTGGATGAATACAAAAGCAAAGTAGAGGTCAATCAAAAAAATAAGGACAATAAAATCGTTCTCCTTTATACCAACAATATAAAAAACCAGGCTCCGTTTATTCAAACGGCAAAAAAACGCAGCTACGATGTGCTGGATATGAACGGCCCTTTAGACAGTCATTTTATTGGCTTCATGGAGCATAAGGAAGGCGACCTGAGTATCGTTCGGGTTGACGCAGATGCCATCGATAAGATCATTGATAAAGGAGAAGTGCGCGAATCGGTTTTGAGTGAAACCCAGGTTGAATCTCTGAAAAAGACTTTCGCGGATCAGGTGAAAAAACCGGATTGGGAAATCCAGACCGAAGCCCTCTCGCCCGATGACCACTTTATTACTGTGATCAAACCCGAATGGGAAAGAAGAATGAAAGAAATGCAGGGCGGGGCCGGAATGTTTGGAATGTTTCCGGAACGTGTGGTGGTAATGGTGAATACCAATCATCCCCTGGCAGGGAAAATAGCAGGTATGGATGGCGATGAAGCAAAGACAGATTTTGTAGAACAAAGTTTCGACCTGGCCTTATTGTCGCAGAATATGCTGGAAGGCGAAGCACTCGAACGGTTTATTCGGCGGACAGAGAATATGATGAAGTGAGGTCTTGGGGCATGGAGCTTGAACCCATAACCCAAAACCCATAACCCTTTTTCCTATATTTGGCACCATGCGCGAAAACGCCTCCCTCAAAAGCTACCACACCTTCGGCATCGACGTAAATGCCCGCTACCTTGAAGAAGTTCATCATACGGATGAGCTGATCGCCTTATACCAGGATGAAAAATATGCTGCGCTGCCAAAACTTATATTGGGTGGAGGGAGTAATGTACTTTTCACGCAGGATTTTCCCGGCTTGGTTATTCTGAACCAGATCAAAGGAATTAAGGTACTTGAAGAAAACGAAGCCACGGTGAAACTCCGTGTGGCATCGGGTGAAGTATGGCATGAGCTGGTGTTGCACTGTGTGGAAAAAGGATGGGGAGGTATTGAAAATCTGTCGCTCATCCCGGGCACGGTAGGAGCGGCACCTATGCAAAATATAGGAGCCTATGGGGCGGAAATTAAAGAAGTACTGGAGTCTGTTGAATACATTGACCTCCCGAATGGCGAGCTTCATACCCTCAGCAATGAAGACTGCCGCTTTGCATACAGAGAGAGCATTTTTAAGCATGAGCTGAGTGGAAAGGTCTTTATAAGCGCTGTGGTTTTAAACCTGAAAAAACGGGGTCATGTTTTGAAAATGAACTACGGAGATATCCGGGAAATATTGGAACAAAACCGGGTGAATGATCCGCAAATTGCCGACATAAGTCGCGCTGTCATCGCTATCCGGCAAAGCAAACTTCCTGATCCGGCAGTATTGGGCAATGCGGGTAGTTTTTTTAAAAA
>DQHT01000031.1 GCA_003531115.1 Bacteroidota bacterium
AGTCTCCTCGTCTCCAAGTCCCCTCACCTGAAGCCTCTGCTCGTCCGTTTACTTCGACGAGCTCAGCAAACGGACCAGTAAGCTCCTCATCCCCTCACCTTGTCCGCCGAAGCTCGCGCATTATTTCCAGCCTTAAACCAATCCCCATCGAGCGTAGGCGGATCTCCTCGTCCCCTCGTCCCCTCGTCCCCTCGTCTCCCTTACTTCTTCCTCTTCCGAATAATATACTCCGGCCTGTTCCTCACCTCATCAAAAATATTTCCGAGGTACTCTCCCAAAACCCCTATCGTTATGAGTTGTACCCCACCAAAAAGGATCATGGTGAGAATGGTCGATGCCCAGCCGGGGACCTCATCCAGGTTGCCTGTGAACTTTTCATAAAATACCTTGGCCGACAGGATCATACCGATAGTGAGGGCAATAATGCCAAGGGATAAGGCCAGTTTCAGGGGCTTTTTGGAAAAATAGAACATGCCCGTAGAGGCCAGGGCAAGGAGTTTTTTGATGCTGTATTTGGTTTCGCCTTCGGCACGTCCCGGTCGGTTATAATAGAACGGTACCTGCTTAAATCCCATCCAGGCGATGATGCCGCGGACGTATTTGTTTTTTTCACCGAACTTTTTGTAAGCGTCGATCACATCCCGGTCGAGCAGACGGAAGTCTCCGGAATCAAGGGGGAGTTCCACATCCGACATATAATTGACCATGCGGTAAAAAAAGTGGTAGCCCATCTTTTTGAAAAAGCCAACACCCTCGCGGTTTTTGCGAACACAATACACCACATTGCAGTTGCTGTCAAAATAGGTCTGGATAATTTCCGGGAAAAGTTCAGGCGGGTCCTGTAAATCGGCATCGATGATGATGGCCAGGTCGCCGGTACATTCGCTGAGTCCGGCTGATACGGCGGGCTGGTGACCAAAATTGCGGCTAAAGGAGAGGATCAGCACATCCTTGTTCTTTTCCGACTTGGCTTCGAGGATGCTTACCGTATTGTCGCGGCTTCCATCATCAATAAAAAGCACCTCGTAATCGTAGCGGTTGTTTTCCAATACCGCCAAAAGCCGGTCGTAGGTAATGCCGATTACGTCCTGCTCATTGTAACAGGGCACAATAACGGAGAGTTTGAATTTTTCGCGGCTAAAACTCATTTGACTTTTTCTAAAACGATGGCTCCAAAGCGCTGATCTTTAGCGATAAACTGATTAACAATCTGATAATTACCCTGATTGAGTTCAACTACTGAATTAATAGCCTTTTCAAAATCGTGGTCGACCAAAAATTCGTCCCTGACGCTTTGAGCCGGAGCCGGAAAATCCATACGCAGGGAATAATGCGATTCGATCACCAGCAAAGAACCCAGCGGGGCATTGGCGATCGCTGTGCTGTCCAGGCTTTTCATATTCGAAGGAAGATGTCCGGCCTGTTTATCGAAATAATAAGGTACAACAGTATGGTTGGTGAAAAGTACCATATCATCCTTGTTTTGTTTCACGATCCATTTTACCATGTTTTGGATAGCCATGTCTTCGTTACTCGGCTTTTTAGGTTGAACAGGTAGTAAGCCCGAAATAAGGGCCAGTCCGGCATAAAGGAGCACCTGGGTATTGATAGCAAGTTTCGCAAAAAGCAAGGCAACAGCAACCGCCGCAAAAAATAACAGGCTGTAATCGCTTTCTTCGGTGAGTACAACACCATTGTGTTTATAAGCCGCAAATAGCGCATAACAAATAAGGGCGACGGCGATAAAAATGAGATGAAGGCGAGGTTTGGAGCTAAATTTATCCCAGGATGCCAGGGCAACGGTAGCCATAACCGCCAGCACCGGGCCAATACCGTTCATATACCGCAAGTTCGGCGAAGCACCGAGAGCGAGGGCATCCCAGTTAAACAAGCTATGGATCAGCAAATAAATAAAGGCCGGGATCAACAGGAACCAGGGGTTTTTGGCAAATTTGGAGGAAGTATTTTTCTGAATGGTCGATTCAATAACCTGGCTGCTGAATAGCACCGCAAGCACCGTTGTTACCGCTCCCCAAACCACAAAGCTCATTCTCCAGAAATGGAAAAATCCGTGGCGGGCAAATTGTTCGCTGTACAGGTCGCTGGTTTCCCGGCTGGAAGTCCACAGGTAAAGCGGATCACCGGTAACAGCCGCACCCCAGATATCATACAATACCGGAAAGGAGCCCATGAGAAAGGCGGCCAGCCATTTTCTTTGGGTCAATAAATAGATACCGTAAGGGATGGCTACCAGAAAAAACTCCTGGCGAACGAGCGTACTGAAGGAGAGTAAGAGTCCGGCCCAGAGCCATTTTTCCTTGTAATGGGCGTATACGGCGGCGATGAGGATCAATCCCGAAAAACTATCAGCGTAGTTGCGGAACGAGATCTCGATCCACATGGGTTGCGTAGCAAGCAAAACGGCCGCCAGCAGGGCATAGCGTTTGTCAAATAGCGCTGCGGTTTTATAGGCCAGGAAGGAAGCGAGCCCGGCAAAAAGACAATTCAGAATAAGCAAAAATTTGGTTCCCAATAAAGCAGGAATGACATAAACCAACTTGTATCCGGTTTTTGGCCAGTTCCCTAAGATGGATGAAGGCTTATCCCAAAAGTCATACATGTTGATGAGATGGGCAATCTCATCGTGCTGGTAGTATCCGTTTGATTTAAAAGAATAGAGGTAGTAGGCAAAAGCCGCCAGCGCGCTTAAAACAAGCGCAATTTTATCCTGCGATTTGGTTTCAGGCTGAGGGACGACAGTTTCTCGGGTATTTTTTTTTGCCATAACGTTTTTATACCTGATGGTAAAATGGAGCTGCCCGTGTCAGGTGCACGAAACAGGTTTCAATAATACGAAAAAGGGGGAAGACCTTGTATTTCTTTAAGGGCTGGTTCAATTTGAGCTTTCTAACGAACGGAACCGATTTTTTTACGCAAATTTGAATAACCGAATAAAAACAGGAATGATGAAGGCATTGCTTCTCTTATTTCTTCCTTGCCTATTCCTTTTATCACTTCAAAGCTGCCGGGATAAGGATGAGCCGGAATATGAATGTACGTCGGACAATACTGTACTATTACCTGAAAAGGCCGTTTCTATGTTCTTCTTCAAGGAAGGCTCTTACTGGATTTATCAAAGAGAAGATAGCTTATATACCGATTCGGTTTGGGTAACGAAAGCTACGGTGGGTATTTTCCCTGTTGATAAGAAAGAATATCCTTACTTTAAAGGTCAGAAGTGTTATGAAAGCAGGAATACTTACTTCGCTTCCCATCAAGGCTATTTTTTCGACGATAATATCTATTCACTTCAGAATCGGGCACCAAAAACCACCACTACTTATTCTGAAGAGTTATTTTTCTTAGGAGATGGTTGGCAAAAAACATCAGATATCCGTCTTGATTTTATGGGAAACGAAATTGAAAGAATCAATGCGTATGGAGATTCGGTTTATCATAAAGACTCAATAGAAGTTAGCGGTGAGCATTATTTCGATATTACAATGTACAAACAGATGATTCAAAAGCCGGATTACTTAATAGAGGCATATTATGCACCAAATAAGGGAATGATTCGATTTAAGGATACTCACGATGCCTGGTGGAATTTGATTCGTTACAAAATCATCCAATAACAATTCAGCAGCATGAAAGCCATTTTTCTCCATCGAGATTTTATCGGCACATTCAAACCCTACTTCCTAATCGCACTCATCAACGAAGCCCCCGTTGGTGGATTCGAAAATAAAAACTTCTCCGCTTTTAACAAGCCATAAAATAGGCTGTTGATGAATGCATTAGGGGGTTGAAGTCCTTTTTCCACCAATGTTTTGATATCGCCTGTATTGTGCACCAGGTTTTTTCTGGCAATAAGAGCGGGCAACAAGGCAAGGGCCCAGTAGCGATGCCCGAGAACCTTTACCGGCAGTCCGGAAAATTCGGCATCCATCATCTTCTTATCATAACGGCGCACATGCCCCACGGCTTCGTCGTAATCACTTTTGTAGTGATTTAAAGCAGGTACATTGATAAACAGAACCCCTCCGGGTTTCAGGTGATAAAAGATAGATTCCAAAAATTCTTTGGTATCCGGAATATGTTCGAGCACATCAAACAAAATGATGGCATCATAAGCATTTTCAAAACGGGCATGTTTTTCATGGATATTGTACAGAAAGGTGTCACCCTTTAGGCCGGTATTGAGTTTTAAAGCGGCCTCGTTGATATCGCATCCATCAACCGTCCAGCCTACTTTATTTTCAAGCTGTTTACGCACCAGCCCGTTACCACAGCCGATCTCCATCACCTTCAGGTTTTGGTCCATGGGCAAATAGCGGGGTGCGAATTTCAGGAAGGCATCGATCCTCGACTTAAACCAAAAATGCTTTTCATTGGCAATGGCATACCAATCAAAGGGAAAATCATCGGGGGAAACATTGGATAAAATCTCCATTTTTCAAACAATAGCGGGCTTACAAAGGTTTCAAATGTAGGGCATTTTATGCTTCGGGTAAAATGCCTAATTTTGAACCTCTAACTTTTAAATCACTACAATTATGTCATTCGAATTACCCAAATTACCCTATGCGTTTGATGCTTTAGAGCCCCATATCGATGCCCGCACCATGGAAATTCACCACGGAAAACATCATGCAGCTTACGTGAATAACCTGAACGCTGCCCTGGAAGGAACAGCAGATGCAGGAAAATCGTTGGAAGACCTGATGAAAAACATTTCCAAATTGCCGATGGCTGTGCGCAATAACGGAGGCGGTCACTGGAACCATTCGATGTTTTGGACGATCATGTCACCAAACGGAGGCGGACTACCTACCGGCCCGCTTGCCGATGCCATCAATGCCGACCTTGGTGGTTTTGATGCCTTCAAAGAAGCCTTTAGCAAAGCCGCTGCCACCCGTTTCGGGTCCGGCTGGGCCTGGCTTTGTGTGGAGAACGGAAAACTGAAAGTATGTTCAACCCCCAATCAGGACAACCCCTTGATGGATGTAGTTACCGACTGCAATGGAACGCCGATCCTGGGTGTGGATGTATGGGAACATGCCTACTACCTGAACTACCAGAACCGTCGCCCGGATTATGTTTCTGCATTTTTTAATGTGATCAACTGGGACGAAGTAAGCCGCCGCTACCAGGCTGCGAAGTAAGGATCTACGATGATTTTAAGAAAGCCGGCGCAAGTCGGCTTTTTTTGTTTTAGGCAACTTTTACGTAGAGGAAGAGTCTGATTAGCAAAGCCAGCATCATGAAAGCTAAGATTTTATTCCTTGTATTATACATGATCCCGACCTTTACTTTAGCCTCCCATAAAGTTGCCGGTGTTGAACTGACCTACGAACGCAAATCAAGCGGGAAATACGATGTATATATCCATGTTGTCCGCCATTGTGACGGAGCAGCTTTAGGCCCAAGTACACTCATAGCCCGTTGCTCCTCTAGTACGGTCCAGTTGACACAACAAACACTCGTATCCGTCAGGAAACTCAATCCATGCCAGACAGAACCCTGCAGTGGAGTTGGCAATTATGAGGAGCGTGTATGGAAAGCAGAGCTGGACCTTTCGGCTTATTCCTGTTGCGAATGGACCTTAAGCTATTACAATGATTTTCGTTATAACGGACAGCAATATTATATCCAATCTAGCTTGAACAAATGTGCCGAAGTTAGTGGTGGATATTTTATTCAAAAACCACAAATTACCCTGCGCTACAATGAAGACCTGGCATTAAATTTTGGGTTTCAATCCTATGATGCTGCCGACTCAATCAGTTATGAATTGGTTACTGCGCTGGCAGACATGAATCAATCAATGACCTACTCAGGAAATTATTCTCCAATAAGACCAATAAGTTTTTTTGGCTTTCCTAACCAAAATTTACAATGGCCTGCAGGCTTTCGCCTGGCCTATGACGGAGTGTTGCGTTTCAGACCCACCCTGATGAATAATCAGGGAGCAATTGCTGTTGAAGCCAAAATTTGGAAGGAGATCAATGGAATGAGACAAGTGGTCGGAAGAGTTGTTCGTGACATTGAAGTAGTTACGGTCAGCGCCCATGTTGATGCGGCACCTTCCATTGACTTTTTACAGGCAAAACCCGACACGGTGAACATCTATTTTTGCGCCGGAGATACAACGCCGCTTATTTGGCAAAGCAAAGATGCCGATGATGATTCAACATTCGTTGAGCTGGTTTATACCGATCCGGATATTCAGATCAGTACCGATTACAGTCAGGGAAAACAGATCCGTATCAACGCGCGAATTTCCAGCACACTGGCCGACACCGCCTCCACTCAAGTGCGGTATCTGCGCTTTTATTTGATGGATAAATCCTGCCCCTTTCCGCGTTCAAACCTGTATACCCTGGCATTACGACCAGCGAAAAAGCCCGTTGCCTTTTTCTCGGATAGCTTAAACTGTCGCCAACTTTTAACAAACATTCAGGTTAGCGATAGTGTTAATTCAAGTTTTCGTTCATGGTATTCCTATTATGATGATAAATATCAGCTTATTAGCTCTTCCATAAATGGGCACTTTAATTCCCCGGCATTGCCCCTGGGAACCTCTTACCTGAACTTGTCCTATGGTTTTCAGGGAGGCTGTTCGATGGATACGACCATCGCACTGGATATACTTCCCGATTTTAAATTTGCTCTTTCCAGTCCGGACGCTTTCTGTGAAGGAGATTCACTGAAACTGGAATTGCTGCGACAGGGAAGTACGGGAACTTATACCTATCAATGGGCCAACCTCACAAGTACGACCACGCCTTACCTCATCGACAGCCAGGAAGTAGCCCGGGTTTTTCCTCCGGTCAATTCAATTTATGAAGTTACTGCCACCGACTCGGCAGGCTGTTTCGTAAGCTATACCAAGTTAGTCAGGATGGTAGAATTTCCGCAATATACCATGGACAGTGTTGTAATGGTTTGTCCGGGCGACAGCGCCTGGATCGGACCTTCATCCTTCCTCTTTTCTGATCTTAATTTATGGATGGACGGGGATACCAACTTTCCAAGACGAGATATCAAAACCGGCTGGCACTCCTTTTACGCCATCCATGAGAACTTGTGCGAAATTCATGATAGTGTTTATCTGGGAAACCATACATCTCCACAATTGGAAAAAGTTCCGGCAGACACCAACTTATGTCCGGGCACGAAATATTATATAAACACTAGCCTGGGTAGTCGCCCATTCACGTATGAGTGGAATGGGATGCAAACGGCTATTCCAAGAACAGTTAGCCAAAGTGAATGGGTGAATTTAGTAGTGAAGGACAAACATGGATGCCGGGATTCTGCAGCTTTTCAAATGTGGGTGAATGAAAAACCTAACCTGATTTTTTCTTCCGGCCCTAATCTTGAATTTTGCCAGGGAGACTCCATGGAAGTGAAGGTGCTAAATGTGCCACCTAAGGCCAGCCTGATCTGGTCGGATTCATCAAGTCCGGATATTAAGATCTTTTACCCGGGAATGTATGTGCTTACCCTGACAGACTCCGGGTCTTGTACCTTCCTTTATACCCTTAATGCGCTCGTATGGCCTAAGCCCGATGCCGGGTTTAGTTATGCGGCTCAAACAGGAGGGGTCGCCTTTACTCCGAATGTTCTTAATCAGTACCATACCTGGTTTTTTGGCGACGGAAACAGCAGCACGAATGGCTTACCCATTCATAAGTACGCAACACCGGGAACTTATTTGGTAAATCATTTTGTTTCGGACCTGGAGCATGGTTGCCAGGCGACAGACAGCATGAGTATTCTGGTATTAACCTTGCCGGAACTTGAAGAATGGGGGATTTCCGTTTACCCGAATCCCTTTATTGAAAAAATGTNNACCCTTTAAAGAGACGATAAACATACACTATGCTGGAGGCCGCACCCCTATTTCAGTACAACTTTTTGATTTGCAGGGAAGAATGATATCCATCCATACAGAAATAGCAGGAAACTATCAGCGTATTTCAGGATTAGATAACCTGGCTCCGGGAACGTATATCTTAAGGATACTTACACCTGAAGGTCCGGTCGATACCCGGATACAGAAAGAATACTAAATGCTTATTTCCCTAAGGGATGCAACTATTTTGCGTCGGATTGCGACATTAAGAGTGTAAAACCAAAGCAAGGTTTATTTGCTGAGGCTTATTCTTTACATTTGTTTCAATCGACATGATGAAAAAGGCCATCTTTCTTTTTATCGGGCTCAGCTTACTTATCGCTTCTTGCAGAAAAGAGCAGGCTTTTTCCCGTTTTAACACCAATTTACTTCTTCCACTTATGCACGCCGAACTGGGAATGGACCAGTTACTGGGCGATAGCGTTTTTATTCCGGACCCTGACGGTTCACTTCGTTTGGTTTCATCCTACGACCTGTATAGAGGTAAGATTAATGACTTGTTTGTCATCCCGGATACCCAACGGGTAAATACCCTTTCACTAAAAACCCTTCGCCTGGCCGATCAATCCAAGGTACAGGTGGTGCCCCTGTTTATGATCTATCCCGATGCTGCAGCCCTTCATGGACAAACAGCTACGATCCCGGCTCAAAGTATAACCGGACTTAGTCCGATTCCTGTAGATGCGTCAGCCTTTTTTAAAGAAGCCACGCTGAATTCAGGAACCATGGAAATAGCCATCACCAATGGTTATCCGGTAGAGATCACCACACTGATCTTTCAATTAAAAAATGTTGTAGATGGATCGATTATTCAAACAGATACTTTTACCAATATTTTGCCGGGCGCAAGTCAGGTTAAAATAATCGACGTTGCGGGCAAGAAACTTTATGCCCAAATGGAAGCCACGCCTGTTCTCATCGAAACGGCCGCTTCGAATGGCCCGGTGTTAATTGACCAGTTTGCATTTACCACCATTATTTTTTCGGTGAAGGACCTTAAACCCCAAACAGCCATCGCCCGTTTCCCTGCCCAAAGCGTGATCAATACCGAAGAAACGGTCGTCTATTATTTCGGAAAAGCGCAGCTGAAAAAAATAAAAGTAAAAGCGGGGAGGGTGAGTTTCAATATAGTAAGCACCATTGAGGAAGAAATGGAAGTGAATTATGGCATTCCGCATGCCATGCGAAACGGACAACCTTTTGCAGAAACTTTTACTGTTCCGGCCGCACCTCCCGGGGGGTCTTCAACATTTTCAATCAACTATGATATTTCGGGCTATGAAATTGATCTGAGAGGAAAAGATCCAACGATCCGCGATACGGTCAATTCCTTTTATAATATTCTGGATGTAACCATTGATTCATCCGGCATTGAAAGAAATATTTCTCTTGAAGACAGCATATACATGTACGTGGGCCTCCTGGATATGGAACCCGAATATGCCGAAGGATATTTTGGCGGAGAGACATTCTTTGTTGGTCCCGAAACAATAGACATTGACATATTTGGAGGAGTAAGCGGTGGATTGGGTTTTGATAATCTGAATTTTAATTTGGTCCTGGAAAACGGAATTGGGGCCGAAGGACGTGCCACCATCCATCAACTTACCTCACGCAATACAAAAAAGGGAAGTACGGTGGCATTAAGCGGTTCGGGAATTAACGGGCCTCATCTTTTGGCACCGGCCACCTATCCCCCCCTGATGCCTTCTGTGAAGCTCATAAACCTGAACGAAAGCAATTCGAATATCAAACCTTTCATTGAACATTTGCCCGACAAGCTCGACTACAATATCAGCATTGAAACCAATCCGAATGGCAACACATCGAATTTTAAAGACTTTCTAACAGATGGCTCAGAAGTAGTGGCTAAACTGGAAGTTGATATGCCTGTTAGCGTGAAGGTAGACGCCATAACCATGACGGACACCTTCGATTTTGATATGACATCCATTAAGAACGGAGTAAATATCATTGAAGGCAGTCTGAACATTGTATCCGACAACGGATTTCCTTTTGAAGTTCAGCTTCAGATCTATATGCTTGATGGAAACGGGATGATCATTGATTCGCTTGTGGGTCCGGCAAATAACCTGATCATGGCTGCAAATGCCGATGCAAACAATCGGGTTATCAGCCCATTACGTTCTGTGCTGACGGCACGTGTAGACAGAGCGCGGATGCCGGCATTTCGAAATACACGGAAATTCCTGGTTAAAGCGGTGATCGATACCCCAAAGACCAATACCAATTATTGGAAAATTTACAGTGATTATACGTTTAAGGTAAGCCTGACAGGCGACTTCATCTATGACCAGAATTTTTAAGACTTTATTCCTTTTGTGCTTTCCGTTGATGTCTATTGCCCAGCAGGACAGTTTATGGGATCATTTTCCTTCTTTCTATGATCATCCTTTCCGGACACAAAAGGCAGGTTCATTTTTGCATTTGGAGGCGGAATATACCCAAGACGCGAGTGCTGCAAACAATGCGCTATTGTGGCGAATGGGCACAAAACAAAGGCTGGGGGAAGACCTGATCGCATACAATGCCGACCGGGCAAAGTTAAAAAACCTGATGGCATTCGACAGCCGGGCATCCATCGCTTATTACAACTTGAATAAAAGTTTTTTGAAACGCGACAGCCTCCATTATTTTGTTCGTTATGGATTTGTTGACCATTCCGGGGCAAGTTACAGCGATGAGTTTTTCAGGCTGGTTGGTCAGGGCAACAAAGCTTTTGAGGGCGATACGGCTAACGGAAACGGATTTGTATTAAACCGAACCCGTTTCGATTATTTCGATTTTGGGGTCATCCGTTTTTTTCCGGACCGTTCCAATTTAGCCGTTTCACTGGGCCTTACCCGGGGCATGCGTTTTGCCGAAGTTGATGGCTCCCGCCTATTGGTTTATACCGCTGAATACGGAACTTCAACCTTTTGGGATGTAGATGTGTCGGCCAAATTAACGCCGGCAAAAGAACAGTCCTATTTTGATGTCCATGGTACCGGAATCCAGGTGAACCTCGATTATAAGGGATTGTTGGGCCCGGAGGGTGCCTATGCCGTGGGTGCCAGAAATCTGGGTTTTATTGGCTGGACCGGAAAACACTATACAAAAAAGGACAGCTTTACATACAACGGTTGGTATGCGCCGGATTACGCCTCCTTTTATAATTCTGACGGGAGCAATGATTTCGACAGTATGGCCAATGTATTCAGACCCGATTCGATTGTCTTTAGATCGGCTGAATGGCTACCTGCTTATGTTTATGCCGAGTATACGATGAAAGTGTTTGAGAAGCAGTCGCTCAGTTTTCGCTTCGATAAAATACTGAATACCCCTATGGTTCCGAGAGTTTCTGTTTCATACACGTATTTTTATGGAAACTGGTACGGCATAACCCGGGTAAGTACAGGAGGCTATACGCGGTTTAATCTTTCCCAGGAGGTAGCTTACAGGAAAGGCCATCATTTTGTCAGGGTCATGCTTTATGGCATTCAGGCCTGGGCTTTTCCAAAAAAAGCAGCGGGCCTCGGTGGCGGAATAGGCTATTCCTGGATGTTTTAGTCAGGCATTTTAGTTACAGTTGAACCACCTTTTTGTTCGATCTTTTTGGTGTTTGGTTCTCCGTAATAGGTAATCTGAGATGCACCATTGGCTTCCACTTCCAGATGATCTGTTACGCGGACCGCAATATTTGCTCCGCCGTTTGATTCAAGATCGATCTTTTCACAAGTCAGATTTTTCAGGTCAAGATCGCCTGCTCCATTACTTTCAAGATGGAATATGGATATTTTACCCTGCAAAACACAATAGTTGAGCCCGTTTGTTTGAAGACTCAGGTTTTGCGCGTTTATTTCTCCCTCCAGCTGAGCGGCACCATTTAATTCGATCTTGCTGCTGGTCTGATTCGGAAAGCGAAGTGAAACACGGCTGGTTCCATTCACCTGAAGGCTTTTTAAACGGGGTATTCCAATATGAATGCGCCCATGAGCTTTTCCTATAAAAGCAGTTGGCACACTGATCTCAAGAAGATCGCCCCTTTGAACGAAGTTGGGTGTGAACGAAATATCCTGATCGGTGGTAACGGAAAACACCGTGCTTTCATAGAGTACCAGGTCGGGTAGGCCGGTGATCCTGAGTTCGTCGAAATCGGTGTAGGAATAACGCTGTCCATGAGCTTCCATGGAGATTTTCTCATCTATTTTTAAACCATCCGGGGTCATTAAAAAGGCTTTACCGTCAAGACCGCTGTTATGGATATAGGAGTCGGTACTAACCCGTTCCAGAAAAGTGCTCACATTGTTCCCAAAAACAACGACTGTCCCATAAGGAATATACAAGTCGTATACAAGTTGTTGATTTTTCCATACATCCTGCTCCGGCACTTGAAAATAGGGGTTAAAAACCAGTTTGCCCGATTCTATTTTTAATTCATGGCTGATATGTGAAGCCAGTTCTGCGGCCTGGTCATGGCTTTTTCCATTGGCATGTTTCTGTTCTTTCAGGTGAATTTTCGGAACATTGCTCACCTGAATATTGAGGCTGACCGGCCGTTTCAGGAAACCATTTTCCCGTGCATAAATGCCGCGAATACCCCGGCTGCGACCAAACTCCAGTACAAACTCTTTTTGTCCGTATAGGGCCACGTTAGAGGATTCGATATAGAGGGTGTCAACATGTGGAAGATCTTGCTCATGCGTTAATGTTGCATGGTCGCGCCAGGAATCGGAGAGGTGGAAGGCCATAAAAATAACGCCGATCAGGGCAAAAAGCCAAAGACCACTCAGCCCCCGGCCAATCCACCTGTTCCCACTATTGAGGCCAAATAAAAGACGAATGCCGGTATAGAGGATCGCCACTACCGGAATGAGCAGGAGTAGGGCGATACACATTTCATACAAAAAGGCAACGCTGTTGGTTTCAAAAAGTTGATGGAAAAAGGGAAAGAAGGGAGTGCGCCACATATCGGTAACCAATCCGAAATAAGCGAATCCTGCTGCGATTATTAAGGCGATCATAGCCGTAACCATAACAAAACCAACAAATCGAAGGAATATCCTGAGGCCTATTCCCAGTCCGGTAACCATAGCTTTGGAAGCCTGTCCCGCTGCTGATCGCGCATTATCCGCAATTTTAGACCCGTCAAATTCATTTCTAAAGCGGTCAAATTCTTCTTTTACTTTTTTTTCGATGGTATCGATAGTCACTTTTTCGCCTTTCATTTCAAGGCGTTCGGAAGGGGTTTTTGCCTCTGGGATCAGTACCCATAAAATAATGTACAGGATAAAGCCGGTTCCAAAGGTGAAAAAGGCGAACAGAAAGGCGATACGTATCCAGATGGTGTCAATATCGAAATAGGCGCCAAGCCCGCTGCATACACCACCCAGCCATTTGCTTTCGCCATCGCGGTAAAGCACACGTTTCGTTTTACTGTAGCTTAGGTTCGGGTTTTCATCCTCATCCGTCTGGTCAAATTCTGCCGGGTCACCCATTTGTTTGATGATCTCTTTTACACGGAGAAGGTTAACGGCGCCGGTCGTTCCGGGATTTCTGCCGAGCATTTCGGCGATGCGGCTTTCGATATCTGACAAAATTTCTTCGACCCCTTCCTGTCCTTTAAAATGGCTTTTAAGTTTACGGAGGTAGGCGTCAAGATGCTCAAAGGCGTCTTCTTCTATTTGAAAAACGAGGCCCTGAATATTGATACTTATGATTCGGTTCATGTTTGCTGTTTTATTCCGGTTGCCTTTTCAACCGCTTGGTTTAATTCAGACCAGGTGCTATGGAGATCTTTTAGAAATGTTTTTCCTGATTCGGTAACAGAGTAATATTTGCGGGGGGGACCTTGTGTACTTTCTTCCCATCTGTATTGAAGCAAACCGGCGTTTTTTAGTCGGGTTAAGATGGGGTACAGTGTTCCTTCCACCACAATGAGGCGTGACTCTTTAAGCTTGTCGATAATATCAGAAGCATAGATCTCCTGTTGCGCAATAATCCCCAGGATACAATATTCGAGTATCCCTTTTCGCATCTGAGATTGTGTGTTTTCTACCTTCACAATGCAAAGATATAGTTAATGGAAGGTAATATGCAATACAAGGTACTAAAAATAATTGAAAAAACTTTTTTTGGAATAATTTGGAGAAGAGGATTTTAATATTAGCTTTGAATTACAAAGTGCTTTTAAGATGAATAAACCGCTTGAAGATTTAAAAGAAATACGCCAGATGATGGAGCGCAGCAGCCGCTTTCTGTCACTTTCCGGATCCTCCGGAATAGGCATCGGTTTTCTGGCTTCCCTGTTCGTAGCCTGGCAGATAAGCAATGGCAATATGTCGCTCACCCAACAGGAAAATTTTGACCTGAGCCCGGCATGGGAGGAGTTTATTATCGGAAGCTTTGGGCTTTTTATTGTTTGTGTCCTCCTTTCGATGGGCCTTACATTGAGAAGAACATTAAAAAAGGGGCTGACAATATGGACATCAGGCACAAAAAATATTCTTGGGGCGATCGGACTGCCTATGATGGTCGGTGCCATGTTATTGCTTCAGAATTTTAATACCCTCTGCACCGATGCCTTTTTTCCAACTACCTTGTTATGCTATGGATTGGGACTCTTTTTTGCCAGCCGCTATACCTATGACGAATTGAGAATAATGGGATTAGCCATGTTGGTTTTGGGTACTTTGTCCATACTTTATTCGCCCTATAGCCTTTTGTTTTGGGTATTGGGCTTTGGTGCGCTCCATATGATTTACGGGGCGATCATGTATTTTCGTTACGAACGATGAAGCATATTCTCGAAGGACTCGATAAAGCATTTGAAAGTAAAGCACGGCTGGGGATCATGTCGGTGCTTATGGTCAACGACTGGGTTGAATTTAATGAGATGAAAGAACTCCTGGGTATGAGCGATGGCAATGTAGCCAGCCATATCGTGGCCCTGGAAAAGCTAGGCTATGTGCATGTACGAAAAGAATTCCGTGGCAAAAAACCGGTTACTTCCTATGCAGCCACAGTCCCCGGAAAAAAGGCTTTTGAACACCATTTGAACACTCTTGAAAAATTGATCAATCCTAAATCCTGAATTTTTTTTGTTATGATACTTTGCGATACAAAGCACTTTGAGGCACTCAGGATTCTGAGAGAAAAGATCTTTAATTTTTTGACGCTGGAGGTTTATTTCCCCTATTGCAAAGCAATTTATTCTGGAAAAGGAGAGGCGATCACCTTAAAAGACCTGGCCGACATGCCCCCGGGGAGCCTGGGAAATCAAACTTTTTTCTTTCTGTGCCATCATAAGCTCCAACCCATGCCGGGCTATGAAGCGCACGATATGAAGCATACCCTCCTTGGATTTCCGGCCAATATGCTGGGGGAAATTTGTATGCAATACTTCGAATTTGGCAACGGCAACCGTAGCCTCCCGGTGATAACGGTGATGCTCTTCGGAACCTTTTTTATGCCGGAGAAATATCCCGAATACCGACGCCATTTTGCTCGGGGAAGGAAGGCAAAGCAACTTTCCCAAATCGATCTGAAAACCTACGCGACTCAACCTGTAAATCAATTAAGATCATTATGGAATCTCTAGTTAAATCAATACCGTATTCCGGTTATCGCCGCTATTTGCTGCGTTACCAGGTCCTGGCCAGTGGAGTAGCCTGTTTGCCCGTCTTTTTGAGCATCGTTACCCTCATCGGTCTTCCCCATCTGCTCTTCGTCATCCTGATCGGCTTTCTCGATGGAGGCGCACCAAGTACAGCTCGACGCGTTGTTCATGGCATTATGTTCCTGTATTATACTGCTCTCCTTCTGATCACCCTACTGTTATGGCCTGAAACTTTGGGAAGCTGGTCGCACGCAGACAGCATTGACAGGCTCATCCAGATTCAAATGATGCTCCTGCCTTTGATCCTGACCATTCAGCTTGGTATGATCGCCTTCGAATGGATCTATCCGATACTGCTCCCGCACGAACTCCTTGAGCAACGCTCGCATACACAAAACGAAAATAATAAACTCCAATCCATATGAAAACCAGAAAAAAAACCTGGCTTTGGCTTAGCATATTTGCTATCTCCATGGCCGCTCTCGAATCAGCCGTAGTCGTTTATCTCCGCGCCCTTTTTTATGGCGAAAAAATGGACCTCTTCCCGCTGCAACCCCTCAGTGAACACCTCCTTTGGGTAGAATTATTCCGGGAAGCTACCACCATCTTTATGCTGCTTTCTGTAGCCGTGTTGATCGGGAAAAACACCTGGTCGAGGCTGGGCTATTTTCTGGCTCTTTTTGGCATCTGGGACATTTTCTATTATGTATTCCTTTTTCTCTTTATCCAATGGCCGCAATCCATCCTTTCCTGGGATATCCTTTTCCTGATCCCTTTGCCCTGGTTTGGTCCTGTACTTGCCCCCTGCCTCATTTCCCTTGTGTTTATCGGCATTGGATTGATAACAAGCCACCACGAGGAAAAAGGCGCCCATCTGCGTATCCGTTTTGAAGAATGGACGGGCATGATCCTGGCTTGTCTCATCATGCTTTATACCTTTATGGAAGAAAGTATCCGTATGCTATTCACCGGCAAAATTGATCCTGAAAACCCGCTGATCTTGCGTGAAATGGCTGCTTTTGTCCCGGAGCAATTCTCCTGGGGTATGTTTGTGGCAGGTTTAGGCATTCTGATTGCCAGTATCTTTTTATACTACCGGCGTCTGCGTAATAGTCACTTAATTTTGTATTAACTTTAAAAACTGACCCAAAAGCTGTACCCCGGGGCCTGTTTTTACGTTATAGGTATATGAAGTGGATCCTGCCCTTTTTGTTCATGGTTTTTCTCTCCTGCGAAGATGCGGTAGATGAAAAGGTTGTGGCTCAAAGGCTCGACCGCAACAATGAGTCGCTTCAGAAACAGGTGAATCTGCTTCGAAAAACCTTTGTTCTCACAAGCGCCGATGAAAAAGGAAATCCTGCCAGGGCCCTCTACGAAAACAGCGAGGTATGGATGCAACACCTGAAGGAAGAATTGGAAAAATACCAAAATGCGGATCAAAGTGCTGACCTTTTCCGCATTGTCATCAACCGCTTTAATGATTCCATGAAAGTACATTCCGGATTGCTTATCGACTGGTCGCCTGAGCCATTGCAATCCGACCAGAATGTATTGCTGCGAAGCTGGAAAGAGAACAATTACCTGCTCCTCGAATTGGCCATCATTGAAAAATGCCTGGAATTGTACGAGGTAAAGTCAAAATCGGCATCAGGAAGTTTAAAACCGGTGATCTATTCCGCCCAGTTTTACCAGGTAAAAAAGGGTAAAAATGCCATTTTCGATGTAGCCTTCAAAAGCAAAAAACCGGAATTGGTGGAGATCAAGATCCGCAAAGCTACCCTTGACAACAAACGTATTGACCTCAAGAATATCGAAGTTGACCGCTATACCCAGCGCTTTATCCTGTTATCTCTGAAAAAGGGCGACTACCTCATCGAAGGCGATCTGATCCTGGTAAATGAAAGAGGGGAAAAAGAGTCCTATCCTTTTACCGAAAAATTTCATGTCGACTAAGATTTGATGCTTTTCATTTCCCGAAGGTTAGCGAGCATATCTCCGGTCATTCCCTGCAGGTCGTATTCCGGTTTCCATCCCCAATGTGCACGGGCGATTCCGTCATCAATACTTTTAGGCCAGGAATCGGCAATTTTTTGGCGGTAATCGGGGGCGTAACTGATCGTAAATCCGGGAATTTCTTTTCTGATAGAAGCCGCGATCTCATCAGGAGTAAAACTCATGCCGGCAACATTGTAGCTGCTGCGAATTTTTATCTGCTCAGCCGGAGCTTCCATCAGTTGCAAGGTAGCCCTTAGTGCATCAGGCATATACAACATAGGAAGTTCGGTTTCTTCAGAAAGGAAACAGCTGTATGTTCCCTGGGTTAATGCCTGGTGGTAAATGTCAACAGCATAGTCGGTAGTTCCACCCCCCGGGGCCGATTTGTAACCGATCAATCCGGGATAACGGATGCTGCGTACGTCGACCCCATGTTTTTCGAAATAATATTCACAGTAACGTTCTCCTGCCAATTTGGTAATCCCGTAAATGGTATTCGGATCCATGATACAATGCTGGGGAGTATGAACGCGCGGGGTATTTGGTCCGAACACGGCAATGCTGCTTGGCCAGTATATTTTTGCTATTCCACGTTCTATCGCAGCATCCAAAACATGGAACAAACCATCCATATTCAAAGTCCAGGCAAACTTGGGGTTTTTCTCAGCCGTAGCAGATAAGAGTGCTGCTAAAAGATAGATCTGGGTTGGCTTATATTTATCAAGGATCTCGATGAAACGTACCTTGTCGAGAATGTCCATTACTTCACAGGGCCCCGACTCGGCGATCGACCCGCTTAAAGTTTTTACATCCGTTGCGATAACACGATCGTTACCGTATATGCCACGAAGGCTTTCACAAAGTTCCGTTCCAAGCTGTCCGCCCGAACCAATAATCAATATACGTTCTGTGCTCATTGCGCTGCGAAATTAGTTTTTTTCTGATGCTTTAATTTCCTGATAGATGTCCAATGTTTTTTTTGCAGTCAGGCTACGCCGAAACAACTGAACTCTTTTTTTTGCCCCTTTTATCCATTCCTTTTTGGTTTCCGGCTGAGTCAGGGCAATTTTAACGCCCTCCGCCAGAGATTCCGGGTCTTTTACTTTTCCCATCCAACCGGTTTGCTGATGGATCATGATCTCCGGAATTCCCCCGGCATCAGTACTCACCACCGCGACACCCGCTGCAAAACAGTCGAGAATGGTGGTTCCAAGTCCTTCTGTTTCCGAACTAAATAACAAGACATCAATTTCGGGAATGATGGTGCGTATGTCTTTCCGAAACCCGGCAAAACGGATCTTCTCCTGAAGTCCTTTTTCCATCGAATACGCTTCCAGCGCTTCTCTTTGAGCGCCTTCACCAAAGGCGAACCAGGCGGCTTTTACCCCATCCTTTTCCAGGATCTCAACTGTGTCGATAAAGGTAAAATAGTCCTTCTGCTGGGTTAGTGCAGCAATATTCGCAACGATGGGAATAGTCGGGTCCAGATGAAATTCACTTCTTAACCGACCACCACCCGGATCGTCAAACGCATCCACATCAATGCCATCATAAACAACACCGAGCAGCCCTTTGTTCCGTATGTCCTTTTGAAGGATCTCCTTTACCGCCTCCGACACACAAATTATCTTTTTGATGGAGGAATGGTTGTATTTGTACCGCGAAAACCAGCTGGATGAGATCGGAAAATCAACCCGCCGATGCAGTACAAGGGGACAGGAGTTCGAAAAAAGATCGGCAGCAAGGATGCAGAGGGTATGAGCACCGGAGTCGTGGGGATGAACGATATCGATCTTTTCTTCCCGGCATACCCGGCCAATGGATCGGGCAAAAAAGGGATCAATATTCAGTCTTTTTTTAAAAGAGCGAAAGCGCAAACCATGGCTCTCACAGTACTTTTCTGTGGCAGAACCTTTTGCGCACAAAATGAGCTGGTACACCCCGAGTTTAGCCAGTTCTTCGTAGAGGTAAATGGCCTGTTGTTCGCCGCCACGCCAGCTTAATGGAGAAATAACATGGGCGATACGCGGCAATTCAATCATAACTCGTAGTGCTCAAGGACTTCATCGATACGGGCAAAATCACAAATCCCGGGGATACTTTCGTCTCCCCCGATAAGCTGAATGCCATAAGGTGCGGGGTCAAGCCAGTTTTTCTCGATCTCTTCCATTGAAAGGCTACTCAGATCAATAATTTCATGTGCAGGGTCAGTCGATTCGGCAGGCAAACACACCCGAAGTCCGTCAATATCTGCCGATTCAGGACCTTCATAGATCACCTCAAAACCTGCTTCTTTCCACGCTTTTGCGGCATCAAGGTCATTTACCTGAACCGTATCGATCATCAATATTTCTAAAGCGCTCATCATGGTTTCCGGCATCAGCGACCCGAGTTCGGCTACCATTTTTGGTCCCGAAAGCCAATCGATAATTTCTTTTGCCTTAATGGGTTCAATATAGCGGGAATGTCCGGGAATAAAACAAAAGCCCAGCCAATCGGCATAAACGGCAGCGGCATAGCGCGCGTCAGTGAGGTTGGTGATTGAGCCAAATTTAATACGACTGCGATGAAACATGCTGCAAAGTTGCTCCCGTATTCTTTATTTTGAAAACGATAGATGAAAAATGACAGCGGTTTTTTTGAAATGGTGTATGAAGTGGTGCGCCTGATCCCTCCCGGACGGGTTACTTCCTATGGGGCTATTGCCCGTTATCTCGGCACCGCAAAATCGGCGCGTATGGTGGGGTGGGCGATGAATGCAGCCCATGGCCTGCCTGATGTTCCGGCGCATAGGGTGCTTAACCGAAACGGACTTTTAACGGGGAAACAGCATTTTGGAGCCCCCTCGGCCATGCAGGAATTATTGGAAAAAGAAGGGATAATGGTTATGGAAAACCAGGTCCAAAATTTCTCCAAAATATTCTGGGATCCGGAAAAGGAGCTAAGCCTTTAAAAGAAAAAGGGGATATTTCGCTAATTATTCGATCCATGGAAACAAATCTTGTCACCGAATTTAATGACTACCGCGAACGGATGAATGCACAGATCCTCGATGCGGATAACCTGGTTTTAAAACGGTTGTTTAATTTAGATACACGCACTTACGAGGAAGGGGCATTACCAGCGCGCACCAAAGAAATGCTTGGACTGGTTGCTTCGATGGTATTGCGTTGCGACGACTGTGTCAAATACCATCTTGGAAAATGCCATGAACTCGGACTCAGTACTGCCGAAGTCTTTGAGATCTTTGCCGTGGCCAATATCGTTGGGGGTACCATCGTGATCCCGCATACCCGCCGTGCTGCAGAATATTGGGAGGCATTAACAAAGACAAAATGAAACGCTACAGGTGGCTTTTACTTCTTCTTCCTTTGGGATTATTTATATGGATAGGAGCCATTTCCACACGCACTGCCGGAGGGGAAGACGATGTGATGCACCACCTTTTTGCCCGTTATGCCCTTCAACATCCGGCAAACCTGTTTGATCTCTGGGCGAAACCGCTTTATGTGTTATTCAATATTCCCTTTGCCCAGTTTGGCTTTATCGGAACACTGGTATTTAATGCTGTTCTCGCTTGCCTCAGTGCCTTGCTGGTTTGGAAAAGTGCTGAAAAACTGGGCTTACGCTTTTCCTGGCTGGGTGCCCTGCTACTATTGAGCGCTCCGGTTTATTTTTACTGTGCCAGCTCTGCCGTAACAGAGATCCTCTTTGGTTTTCTGTTGAGCTGGGCCATTTTCGAAGGCAGCAACAAAAGGTATGGGCTGGCAGCAGCCCTGGTTTCTTTTCTGCCTTTTGTGCGCAGTGAAGGCTACGGGATCATTCTCGTATTTGCTTTTGGTTTTGTGGCATTAAGAGCCTGGAAAGCGCTCCCTTTACTGGCACTGGGTTTTGTGGTGTACAGTATTGCCGGATACGCGCATTTTAAGGATATTTTCTGGGTCATCACGCATCACCCTTATCACGACGCAAGTACCATTTACGGAAGTGGTCCGATCTGGCACTTCGTTGTCAGGGTCAAGGAAATATGGGGAATTCCGCTCTATATCCTTTGGATTCTGGGAACCGTTCTTTTTGTATGGACGGGCTTATCTTTATTTTTAAAAGCAGAAAAGCGTTCTGAACAGTTTTGGGTTTGGCTGTTTTTTATTTTCGGCTCTTTTTTTGTCTTCCTCCTCGGCCATTCGATTGTCTGGTACCGTGGTATGAGCGCATCACTG
Organism: Bacteroidota bacterium; assembly: GCA_003531115.1. Lineage (GTDB taxonomy): Bacteria > Bacteroidota > Bacteroidia > UBA8524 > UBA8524 > UBA8524. Next base: position 21,755 of record DQHT01000031.1, read on the forward strand.
GGCCTGACCCGGGTAATGGCAGCGGTAATGCCTGCCTGTGCCCTTATCGGACTTTATGCTGTCGACCGGGTCTTTGGAAAATTGAATCCAAAGCTCAAAATGTTCCGTCATGTGTTGCTGGCACTATTGAGTTTTGCGGCAATACGCGGGGCATTCACCCAAAATCGTCCGCCCTACCATGGCGACACCGAAAAAGAGGAGATCATCAAAGCAGGGAAGTGGTTTTTAAATTCTCCATACTATGCCGGCAAATCCCGCGTTTTTTATTTTGCACCCAGCGTTGCAGTGATCTTAAAAATCGATCCCTTCGACCCGGGCCAAAGAGGGGATCTTTCAGAAATTGCATGGAACAGGGATATTCCCTCAGGCTCCATTATTTTTTGGGATGCGCATTTTGGTCCCAACGAAGCCCATGTTCCGATCGATACCTTATTTCAACGTCCGGAGCTGGAAATGATCTACCACCAAAAGCCTGAAGTGCCCGCTTCGACCTTAAATGGACCCGAATATGAAATCTACCTGTTTAGAAAGCCTTAGATAACCTAGTTTTGCATGAAATCATGAGCAATAAACGGATCAATACCCTGCTTGGCTGGCTCACCTTTTTGGTAGCCGCGATTACTTATACGCTTACCGCAGAAAGAACGGCGAGTTTTTGGGACTGTGGTGAGTTTATCTCTGCATCCTACCATCTTCAGGTAGTTCACCCTCCCGGCGCACCCTTGTTCCTGATGCTCGGGAACCTGTTTTCGCAATTTGCATCCAGCCCCCAGGGGGTGGCCTTTATGGTTAATATGCTTTCGGTGATCACCAGCGCCCTATGCGTCATGTTTACTTTTTGGACCATTACCCACTTCGCTGAAAAACTCCTGCTCAGCAAAAACCTGGGTGATGTGGAACGCAAACTTTTGGTTTATGGAGCCGGACTGGTTGGAGCTTTGGCCCTCACTTTTTCTGATACTTTTTGGTTTTCAGCCGTGGAGGCAGAAGTTTATGCGGCCTCTTCATTCCTGTCGGCCCTCACTTTCTGGTGCATTTTAAAATGGGAACACGCCAGCGAAAAGGAAGGCGCAAACCGTTGGTTGATCTGTATCGCCTACCTGCTCGGATTGGGTATCGGGGTCCATTTGCTCAATTTGCTGGTTATTCCGGCTATCGTCTATGTCTATTATTTCAAAAAATACCCTTTCAATACCAAAGGCTTTTTTGTGGCTTCAGGTATTGGATTGTCCATCCTTGCTTTTATCCAGGTAGGGGTCATCCCCGGAATTCCGACACTCGCGGCGTATTTCGACAAATATTTTGTGAACGATCTGGGAATGGGCTTTGGCTCAGGCATTAAGTTTTTTGGAGCCTTACTCTTAGGCTCACTGATCGCCCTGATCTGGTATAGCCACAACAAGGGTAAAGTATGGCTGAATACCGCCTTGCTTTGTTTTGCATTTGTCCTTATTGGCTATTCCTCCTATTCCATGGTCGTGATTCGCTCACTGGCCAATCCGCCCATCGATATGAACAACCCTGAGGAACCATTCAACCTGGTTTCCTACCTTAACCGGGAACAATATGGCTCCCGGGAACTGCTAAAAGGGCCATATTTTGTTGTTGGTAATGTTCGACCAATAGATGTAGTTAAAAAGAAACAGGATTGGAGAAAGGGTAAAGAATCTTATGAAGAAGCAGGTATTCAGAGCGAATATATATGGCCTGACAAATATTACACGTATTTCCCCCGCATGGGAGATTTGCAAAAAGCGAGTAGTCCTCAAGGGTATGAATATTGGGCTAACGTAAAAAAGGATAAAGTGCCCTCCATGGGTCAAAACATGGCCTTTTTCTTTAAATACCAGCTTGGGCACATGTATTGGCGCTATTTCCTATGGAATTTTGCCGGACGCCAGAATATGCAGCAGGGCGACGGGGATCCTGTGAATGGAAACTGGATCTCGGGAATTAATTTTATTGACGCCATGCGTCTGGGCCCGCAAAAAAACCTTCCTGAAAACTGGAAAAACGATGTGTCCCGGAATAAATATTATATGCTGCCGCTTATACTCGGGATCATGGGGCTGCTCTACCAGCTCGGCAAGAACAAAAACGATTTTTTTATCGTTGCCATGCTCTTTCTCTTCACGGGAATTTTAATCGCTATTTACCTGAACGCCCCTCCCTACGAGCCCCGTGAAAGGGATTATACCCTGGTCGGCTCCTTTCAGATATTTTGTATATGGATAGGCCTTGGCGTATTGCAATTTTCCGAATGGTTAAAGGGCTTCTTAAAAGCCAAACAGGCGGCCATAATTGCCGGAGGGCTTTCTTTATTGGCTGTTCCTGTTTTGATGGGTGCCCAAAACTGGGATGACCACGATCGCTCTGAACGTACCGTGGTTGTTGACTATGCCAAAGGTTATCTGGAAAGTTGCGAACCGAATGCGATCTTATTTACCAATGGAGACAATGACACCTATCCGCTCTGGTATGTTCAGAATGTCGAAGGGTTCCGTACTGATGTGCGCGTGGTTAACCTGCAGCTCCTCAATTTCGACTGGTATATCGAAGCGCTCACCAAACAGGTAATGGGCTCCGCTCCTTTTAAACTGAGTGTTCCTAAAGAAAAATATGCCAAAGGGCTACGCGAGCAGTTGCGCTTTCACGAAAATCCGGATATCCCGGCCAATCAAAATGAATATTATCCTTTTGAACAGGTATTGAGTTTTATTACCGACGACGAAAATCCACGAACCAAAATACCAGGGTTTTTTAATACAAAGGTGAATTATATGCCTGTGCGGAACATGAAGATTAAAACCGACCTGCAAAAGGCATTGTCCTCCGGAACCATCCGCGAGCAGGATATCCCGTATTTTGTAAATGAACTGCGCTTTAGCATCGAATCTTCGGGAATGTTGAAGGCCGACTGGATCACTTTAGACCTCATCCAGCAAAATAATTTTGAACGACCTATCTATTTTGCTTCCAATTCAGTCAATTCCAATCATTTAGGCTTAGGGACTTACTTCCGTTTGGATGGCCTGGTGTACCGGCTCGTACCTGTTAACCGGCCTCCAAATCCGCAAATACCGATCAACAGCGATCCGGATATCCTTTATGATCGCCTGATGAACAAAATTTCATTGGGAGGAGTGGCTGATCCCAAAGTATTGCTCGATGAGCAGGTTATCCGGCAATGCAGGATCTTCAGAAATTATTTCGGTATTCTGGCCATGCAACTTGCCATGCAGGGAAAAAAGGATTCCGTAATGGCTTTGGTCAACAAAATTGAAACAGGGATACCCGCAAAAAGGGTCCCCTATGAATTTTCACAAATGGTGGTTCCTTTGGCACGGGCCTGCTATGAAGTGAAAGAAATTGAAGCAGGGGATGAATTACTAAACCGCTTCTTCGATGAACAGGAAGAACTAGTGACTTACTACAAACAATTTACAGGCTCGAGAAGAGGAAAAGTCGCCAACTCACTCAAAGCTTCCGAAAATAATCTTGGCGAAATTTACCGTACTGCCTTGCAATACGGACGAACAGATCTGATCACAAAACTGGCGGAATATGCGCCGCAAACCCCTATGCAATAATGAATCAACAGTTGATCTATGGGATCCATCCCGTGCAGGAAGCATTAAATTCCGATAGTGTCATTGACCGTGTGTATGTGGAAAAAGGGAAATCGGGGCTGGATGAGATCCGTCAACGTTGTCAGGAATTAGACATTCCGCTGATGGTGGTGCCCTCCTTTAAAATGGACCGCCTTACCAAAAAATTGCACCAGGGAGTGGTGGCTGTGGTTTCACCGGTTGAGTTTGTCGAACTCCATGAGATCATTACCCGAACCTTCGAAAATGGAGAAATTCCTCTGGTTTTGGTTTTGGATGGAGTTACTGACGTAAGGAATTTCGGAGCAATAGCCCGGACAGCAGAATGTGCGGGGGTTCATGCACTTGTTATTCCGCAAAGGAATGCCGCGCCTATCAATGAAGATGCGATCAAAACTTCTTCCGGAGCCCTCATGCGTATGCCCATTTGCCGGGAAAAAAGTTTGCGCCATGCCATGGAAGAACTCCAGAATTTTGGAGTACGTATCGTAGCCGTCACCGAAAAAGGACCTGTTTCTATTTATGAAACCGATTTAAAAGGACCTCTCGCGCTTATTGTAGGTGCAGAAGATGTGGGAATCAGCGATGAGCTGTTGCGTATGGCAGACGACTTGTCAGCTATACCTATGAGCGGTAAAACAGCATCTTTGAATGTATCTGTAGCATGCGGCGTTGCCCTGTATGAAGGAATACGCCAGCGTTCTAAGGAATGATCTTCTCAAAAAAATAACGCATCTCGCTACCGATCTGTGCGGCACTTGCATGATAAGCCTTTTCCTCTTCCGGGGTGCCGTCAAATGCACCCGGGTCTTCAAAAGGAATTAAGGTTCGGCTGGCAACTCCGGGAATAAATGGACAAGCCGCATCTCCTTTGGAACAGACCATCACCGCATGGTATGGGGCAGGACTGCTTAGGTCATCGAAGGTTTTCGAAAAGATCTTCAATGGAGCTGCATCATCAGCATAGGCCAGTTCATATATCGGATTGTTTCCCTGGCTTTTTGAAAGCAGCCGGAAACCAATACGCTGCAATGTAGCAATGCTGTTGGGATGAACAAAGGTTGCTTCTGCACCTCCCGACCAGAATTCCAGCTCGTTAAGGCCTGTGCGGTAAGCAATAGCTGTAGCCAGACTTTGGCTCAGAACACTTCGGCGTGCATTGTGGGTACAGATAAAATTAACGGCACCTTTCATGTCGCTTTTTTTAAGAGAACGGCCCAGGGCATTCCATTTTTCCATGCGTTCTTCCCCTTCGACAGAAGGAATAAGGCTGTCCAGATAGTGATTTATTTCAGGAAATAGCATTAGCAGCAGCCTCCTCCCGGCGTGCAACAGGATGATTCGATCGCACCTAAAGTTTGAAGCTGTATTTTCTTTTTAGTCCCGGGTTTTTCGGCATAAACCGTAACACTGAAAATGCCGTTTTCTTTTTTCGCAAATGCAGAAATTTCCTCCGGGCTCAGGTAGGCGGTCAAAATATCATCCGGCAATAGCACCACCTTTTCTTTTTGAACCTGAATATTTTGAAAACCGGCAGCCTTGATTTTTTGCAGGTAATCCTCTTTCTGCAAAGCCCCACTGATACAGCCCGCATACATTTCGGCATCTTTCTGAAGGGATTCGGGTAAGTCGCCAACAAGCACAATATCAGAGATACTAAAATGTCCTCCGGGTTTGAGTACCCGGTAAATTTCAGAGAGAACCCGGGTTTTATCCGGGACGAGATTGAGTACACAATTGCTCACGATCACATCGGCCACATCGTTCGATACGGGCATGTTTTCAAGGTCACCCTCACGGAATTCCACGTTGTTGTAGCCCAGTTTGTCACTGTTCTCCCGGGCTTTTTGAATCATAGCCGGAGTAAAGTCTATCCCGATGACTTTTCCTTCTGGTCCCGTTTCATGCCGGGCGATAAAGGCATCATTTCCCGCGCCACTTCCCAGATCGATAACGGTATCACCCTTTTGGATTTTGGCAAATTGGGTAGGGAGCCCACATCCGAGACCGAGGTCGGCATCGGCATTATAGCCTTCCATTGCCGTATAATCATCAGACATGATGGTATAAACCTGACCTGAAACAGGGCCGGCACCGCAGCAGGAGGCGGCATTAACGGTTTTGTCCTGCAAGGCAATTTCGCTGTATTTTTCCTGTACCAGCGATTTGAGTTCTTTTGCGTTTTTCATATTAACAGCAGTTAGAATTTGGATAGGAATCAAAAAGAGAATTCAGCAGCGAACGGATATGGAGCCATTTTTCCGGATTGATACAATAACTCATGCTGGCACCTTCAATGTTTCCCTGTATCAGTTGCACGTCTTTCAGTTCGCGCAAATGTTGGGAAATGGTCGCCTGGGCCAGACCCAGTTCATTAACCAGGTTGCTGTTGATGCAGGTTTTCGCCTGGATCAGGTGCTGCAAAATGGCAATACGTGCAGGATGTGCCAGTACTTTGGCAAGCAAGGCCAGTTCATTTTGTTCGGGACTGAATAAGTCGCTTTTTGTGATTCCCATAATTATATTGCAATATTACGATGATAAAACATAAAAAGCAAATGGAATTCCATTTCGGACTCTTAACAGTAAGGTAACACAAACATAACGCCTCCCTAATTTTCGCACTTTTTGCCCGCCGTATTTTTGCAGTGCTTTAAATGCGCACTATGTTAAAACGAAAATTTATACTTGTTCTGGCACTACTTTCAGTAGCACTGACTGTTCAAGCCCAAACAGGTAGCATTTCAGGAAAAGTTATTGATGCAAAAACCGGAGAAGAAATAACCGGAGCTACCGTTTACCTGAAAGGCAAAATGCATCTGGGAACCATGTCGGATTTTGAAGGACGGTTTTTGATGGAAAACATTCCCTATGGAAGTGATACACTGGTGGTTAGTGTTATGTCCATGGCTAATTTTATCAAGCCCGTAACGATCAATTCAACAACAACCCTGGTTATAGATGTAGCTCTGGTAGAAAGTATCACCGAAATAGAAACAGTCGTATTCACGGGTAAAGTGAAACCCAAGACAATAGCCAGTGTTTACCTGGAGCAAAAAAAACTTGCCTATTCTATAAATGGTATTGCCGGTGATGCCTTCAAAGAGATCCCGGTAAGTAACTCAGGAGAGGCCTTAAAACTGGTGAGTGGTGCAACGATACAAGGGGGTAAATTTGCCATCATACGGGGATTGAACGAACGCTATAACCTGGCCATGATCAACAGCTCCCCATTACCAAGCACGGAACCCGAAAAAAGGGCTTTTTCCCTCGATCTGTTTCCGTCAAATATGTTGGATCAGCTCCTTATTGTAAAATCAGGTTCTCCTGAATTTCCCGGAGACTGGGCGGGAGGGATCATCCTCCTGCGTACCAAGGATGTTCCTGAGGACTCATTTTTTACGATAGGAATGAGCTCATCCATCAACTCCCTGACAACGTTTAAGCCCTTTCAACAAACAGAAAAGCTGGAATACGACTGGATAGGCATGGGAAATAAAGCCCGTGAATTGCCAGACGGATTTCCATCTACACAGGATATTTTTACAGCAAAAAATACCAACAGGGCCCAATTGGCCGATTATGCCAAAATGCTTCCCAACCGCTATGCTTTTTCAGAAACCAGCGCCTTACCGAATGCAAGCGTCAATGTAAGTGGCGGAAAGTCATATAAGCTTGGAAAAAGCGACAAGAACAGGCTGGGTGTCATTTTTTCTGCACTGTATGGAAATAGCCGTGCCTTTAAACCAGCTGAGCGTTATTGGTGGACGACAAATGGTATGCGGGCTCTGCGCTATACCGACTCGACTTATGAGTCGGATACCCGACTTGGAGCCATGTTGAATTTTACCTTTAAGCTGGGAAAAAAGTCAACCTTCTCCCTGAAGAACACCTACAATCACAATGGCGAAGACCAGTTTACCAAACGTTCTGGTGCGCGTGATGCAGAAGGAACCTTCCTGCGGTCCTTTTCCTATCAATATACCTATAACAGAATGTTCTATACCCAATTAAGCGGCGAACATGTGTTTAGTCCTTCTACAGAAAAGAAAAAAGACAGGCCGGTTTTTGATTTTGCTTCCAGTACCCTCAATTGGGAAGCCAGCTATGGAAACACACTCCGCAACATGCCCGATTACCGGAACGTGGAATACCAGTCACAGGACCCGGCAGAAGAGCCATTTCGCTTGAAACTCCTGCCACAGAATGGTTCAGAAGATGTTAGCCGCTTGTTTACCAGCCTCAACGAAGACATCAAGGGATTATCCATAAAACTGGAAACACCTTATGAGTTTAACCCGATGTGGTCAGGATCCATCAAGGCAGGGTATGTCCATCAGTTTAAAAACCGCTATTTCAACGGGCGCTTTTTATCCTATTCCCGCCCTTCTACAGGCTTTAAATTTGATCTGCTTCAACTGCCGGTGGGAGTATTGTTTGATCCTTCCTCCTTTTTTTATAACGGATCGGGCGGTCCCAATGGTATTTTGATGGATGAAATTACCCGTCCTTATCATAGCTATTTTGCACAGGCTTCATTAAATGCTGGCTTCGTTCAGATTGAAACGAAATATGGACTCAAACACCGGCTTATTTACGGTGCGCGTATGGAAAGTTACCATCAGGTTTTGGAGTCAAAAGGGCAAAACGGAGAAGATATTCGCATCGATACAATATGGAAAAATGTGCTTCCTTCTGTGAATTATGTCTATGAATTAAACGACAAAACCAATATTCGGGCATCTTACTTCCGTTCCTTGTCACGCCCGGATTTCCGCGAATTGGCCCCTTTTTCTTTCCTCGATTTCCAAACCTTTTCCATCCTGAAAGGAAACCCGGACCTGAAACTCACTACCATCGATAATGCGGAGATCCGTTATGAAGTTTATCCAAAACCGAGCGAAGTATATTCTATCTCCGTTTTTTACAAACGATTTGAAAACCCCATCGAACTTCTCTTAGACAATTCCATCACCCTGGGTGCAATAGGCCGTTTATATGCCAACTTGCCACTGGCCAACAGTTTTGGAATTGAACTGGATTTCAGAAAGAAGCTTTCCTTTATCGATAGCATGACGCATGCGAGTTTTTTCAGCCAGCTTACTGTTTATGGAAACCTGACTTATATCAAGAGCACCATCGACCTGCAGGGACAAACCAATACCTTTAATGCCAAACGCCCTATGCAGGGTCAATCACCTTATATTGTGAATATTGGCTTGCAATGGGACAGCAAAAACGACAAATGGACGGCATCGGCCCTGGTTAACAGATATGGAGAAAGGATATACAATGTCGGTACTGCCACCCTTCCAGATATCTATGAAAAGGCTAGGACCGTGGTTGATATGCAGCTTAGCAGGAAGCTTGCAAAAGACAGGCTCGAGGTTAAAATATCCTTACAGGATCTGTTGGCCCAGGATCTCCTTTACTTCTTTGACTATGATAGCAACAAGAAGTATGGCGTAACAGAAGACCGTGTTGTTTACCAGTACAAAATGCCACGAACTATTGGGTTTGGAGCAAGCTATAAGTTTTAAAAGAACTTCACATACGGGTAATCCTCTCGTAACATAGGAGCCGGATCTTTGTATCAAATAAAATGAAAATGAAACGAATCGTAATTCTGGGAATCACTGCACTTACAACCCTATTTGCAATGGCCCAAAACAAAGCAACAGTAAACGTGTCGGGCGACATTACTGCCAACCGTACATTTTACAAAGACACCATTTACGTATTAAGCGGATTGGTTTATGTTAAAAACAACGCTACCCTGACTATTGAAGCCGGAACCGTTGTAAAAGGAGGCCTCGCTCCCGATAACTCAAATGCAACGGCACTTGTTATTGATAAAACTGGAAAGATCAATGCGATCGGAACAGCCACCGACCCGATTATTTTTACATCAAATAAAGATGCCGGAAAAAGAGAATTCGGAGACTGGGGAGGTATCGTGTTTTTTGGAGAAGCTCCTACAAACAAAATTGATCCGCAGTATGAAAACGGGGTGATCCCGGGAACTTACGGCGGAAATAACCCAACCCATAACCAGGGAACCATCAAGTATGCACGTATCGAATTTGCCGGTTATCCCTTTGAAGCGAACCGTGAGTTAAATTCATTGACCTTGTGTGGTGTAGGAAGCGGAACAACCCTTTCTTATATCCAGTGTTCCTATAACAATGACGACGCCTTCGAATGGTTTGGAGGAACAGTCAACCTGGATCATATCATTGCCTACCGGACAAATGACGATGATTTCGATGTGGATTTCGGTTATTCCGGGAAAGTTCAGTTCGGCGTCTCCCTTTCTGATTCTGGAATTGCAGACGTATCCACTAAAAATGGTTTCGAAATTGATAACGACGCGAACGGATCTACGCAAGGACCTCTTACATCTGCCGTATTTTCGAACATGACCATTATTGGTGCTTACTACAATAAATCGTTCTACGACCAAACCGGACTCCATGGTCGCGGGGCCCATATCCGCCGTAACTCTTCAGTTAGTATCTTCAACTCAGCCTGGTTAGGCTGGAAAGAGGGTATTCGTATGGATGGTTCCAATACCTTAAATAAATACCTGACCGATTCTGCTACCCTGGCCAACAACGTTTTTGCCGGAAACCTGACCCAATTTACGGTAGCAGGTGGTGCAGATGCCAACCTCTTCACAACCTATGTGGCAAATCCTGCTAACATGAACCGGGAACTGGATGAAGTTTCAGATGCCATGTTGATGGATCCTTATAACTACAATGCCCCAAACTTTACTCCATCTGCCGGATCTCCCTTGTTGACCGGAGCCGGATTTGTCAATGGTAAATTGGCCGGATTTACCCAAACCACCTATGTAGGCGCTTTCGGACAAAATGATACCTGGGCCCAGGGCTGGACGGAATTTAACCCGGTAAATGCCAACTATGATCTGTTGAACAGCGTTGGAAAAGTTGAAAACGTAGCCAACCTGAACGTGTATCCAAACCCAACTACCGAAAGCGTTACTGTGGCCTTCGACCTGACTTACAGTACAGAAGTAAGCGTAGAAGTAATGGACCTCACCGGTAAAATTGTTGCAAACCCGCTTGTTAATTCCTTTATGGATGGAGGAGCGCAAAGCCTGACAGCCGATTTGTCAGCTTTGAACAATGGAGTATTCTTCGTGGTGATAAAAACTGCAGAAGGAGTTCAATCTACCAAAGTAGTTGTAAGCCGTTAATAAAGAATAGCCTTAAAACAATAAACCCCGGCCCGGTAAAACGAGTCGGGGTTTTTGCTTTACATGAAATAATTATTGCCGTATCGCAGCCACCCCCGGCAACTCTTTCCCCTCAAAATACTCCAGCAATGCACCGCCTCCGGTAGACACATAACTCACGCGGTCTTCATAACCGAATTTGGCAATGGCTGCGGCACTGTCGCCACCCCCGATAAGGGAAAAGGCGCCATTTTTGTCGGTTGCCTCAACCACGGCATTGGCAATAGTCCTGGTTCCGTTTTCGAACTTGCTCATTTCAAATACGCCCATAGGCCCGTTCCAAAGGATGGTTTTCGAAGCAAGAATAACTTTTCTGAAATCTTCACAAGCCTGAGGTCCGATATCCAGTCCCATCCAGCCTGATTCAATATGCATATTATCTGCAGCCTTAGTATTCGCCTCATTGCTAAAGGCATCGGCAACAATACTGTCTTTTGGCAATAAGAGATTCACCCCTTTTGCGGCAGCTTTTTGGATCAGTTCCTTGGTGAGTTCGACACGATCGTCTTCACAAAGGGAGTTTCCGATCTGTCCGCCCATTCCTTTCATAAAGGTATAAGCCATTCCTCCTCCGATAATGATGGTATCCGCAATGTTCAATAAGTTTTCGATGATCAGAAGTTTATCCGAAACCTTGGCACCACCAACAATAGCAACAAAGGGATGTTCTGCTTTATTCAGAATCTTTTCGGCGTTTGCCACTTCCCGGGCCATGACATAACCCAGGCATTTATTTTCAGGAAAAAATTTGGCAATTACAGCCGTGGAAGCATGCGCACGGTGGGCAGTTCCGAAAGCATCGTTCACATAAATATCGCCATGTTTGGCCAGTTTTTCGGCGAAGGCCAGATCTCCTTTTTCCTCTTCTTTATAAAAGCGCAGGTTCTCCAGCAACAAAATTTCACCCGCTTTAAGGGCAGCTGATTGTTTAAAAGCCTCCTCCCCGATACAATCCGTGGCAAAATGCACAGGAACCCCGGTGAGCGATTTTAGATGATCCACCACATGACGCAAAGAATATTTGTCTTCCGGTCCTTCTTTGGGTCTTCCCAGATGCGACATCACCACACAGGATCCCCCGTCCTTCAGAATTTTAGCGATGGTCGGAAGCGTGGCCGTCATCCGCGCATCATCGGTTATTGCGAGTGTTTGTTTGTCCAGAGGCACATTAAAATCCACACGGATCAGTGCCCTTTTCCCGGCAAAAGAAAAATCATCGATGGTTTTCATGCCGCGAAATTAAGGATGTTCCTTATACTTGCATCCATTCATGAGCCTGAATTGGATCAAAATTTACGACTTCAAAAACCATGGCCCCGAACCCCAGCAAAGGGGCAGTGTTCGGGTTATAAATATTGATGAAAAACGCATCTGCCTGGCCCGAACCGATAAAGGTTATTTTGCCATGAACAACCGCTGCCCCCATGCCGGTGCCTGGCTGGGCGAAGGCTGGTGCGAAGGAGATCACGTCGTTTGCCCGGTCCATCGCTGGAAATACGATGTGGAAACCGGCCGGGGTGCTCCCGGACAAGGCGATTTTGTGGAGACTTATCCCATCCGTCAAACGGAGGAAGGGGTATTTATCGGAATGAAAAAAGAAGCCTGGTGGAAGATCTGGTGAGGATGGATAAACTAATGGTCTGATCTACCCCGCGATTCCTGCCACCATTCGTTGAATGATTTTTCAGCAGTTTTTGGAAATTCCCGTTGTTCCCCCCAGTATTTTTTGAAAAAACTTTTCAGGGTGAAGTTTTTAATGCTCCCGCTTTTATTGATCCATTTCCGATTTAGCATAGCCGTTTTCCAGGTTTTCCAGGCCAAAGCATCCGATCGGCCTTCCAGTTTCCGGTCAACCGCTACACGCCGGTTTTCGAGGATCAATCCCTTTAGATCAATGCCTACCGGACACGACTTGGTAGCCCGGCCGCTTAATGGAAGTTTAAAATTATCCTGAAAATGTTCTTGCCCAAGTGTAAACGGCGCCTGAATGAGATCGATCACCGGCATCAAATCCGCATGAACCCCTTGAAAATTGCTATGACGCTCACAGGCTCCACAGTGGATACAATACAAAGCCTGCCTTTGGGGGATCTCTGCCAGCAAGCTGCTACGCCCATTATCCAGCATCAATACCCAGGACTCTTTTGGTCCGTCTGATTCCCTTACCTGGCGGTTCCCGAAACTGATATGGATGGAAGTAAAGTCTTTTTGTCCTTCTCCAAATCGGGCCAGTAAATTCAACAAATTTTCGGCCTCGTTTAAATTTGGACAAACCTGTTCTATGCCCAATGCATACACGATCCGTTGGCAATGGGAAAGCAAAATGTCCACCAGTCCCAAATGGTCCTGAAGAATGAGGCTTCCGTTTTCACTGATGTAAAACGAGGGAAAGATCAAGGCGATTCCATCCTCTTTTATTTCCGGTATCTCCTCCTTATCCAGATACTTCCAGTTTTTCTCATTTTGAAGTCCCAGCTCTTTCAGTAAAGGATGGGAGAGGGTATAGACGGCTTTGTCTTTAAGTAAGAGACGTAATTCCGTTTTCGCGTTTTCGGCATTGGGAGCCCAGATCATTTTTCCCTGGTGCCGGGTAAAATGGGTTTCGAAATCGATCAGATGTTTGTCGAGATGTTCAATAGCTTTGCTCCGGGTATGAAAGGCCCTTTTCCGCGCCATGGCCAGATCGAAGTCGGGCATAGGGTTGTGCGCGGTTTCAAAAGAATGGCTTAAAGGAGATGCGGTGCTCGATTTCACGGGGTTCGACTCGTTTCCAAAATTAGTTTATTTCAGCAGCAGATTATCAATCAGACGAATTTCTCCGGCAAAAACAGCAGTAAGCGCAATGATGGACGACGTTTTTTCCTGAGAAACCAAAGGCTCAAGAGTATGCGCATCTGCCAGCTTAAAATAATCTACCCGCAAGGCAGGCTCCTTCTCTATTTGTGCAATACAGGCTTTTTCCAGTTCCGCAGGGGGGTAATGTCCGACGTGACTTTTAGCCCATAAAAGAGCCTGGTAAATAGCCGGGGCAGCCTGGCGTTGCAGGACATTTAACCTTTGATTTCGGGAACTCATGGCCAGTCCGTCAGCTTCGCGTTTTGTGGGTATAAAATGCAGGATGATCCCCAGATCGAGTTGCTTAACGAGTTCTTCAATAACCAAACATTGCTGGTAATCTTTTAAGCCAAAAAAGGCCTCATCGGGCTGTACACACTCGAACAAGAGGCGAACGATTCGCGCCACCCCTTCAAAATGACCCGGGCGCGATGCACCTTCAAAACCTTGAATTAATGAGTCAAATGTTACACTCATAGGTTTTTCGAGTGCGTAGATTTCTTGCTTATCCGGTATAAAAAGAATGTCACATCCTGCCATTTCCAATGCAGCGGCATCCGTTTTTTCGCTGCGTGGGTAATTGGCCAGGTCGTCGGGATTAGTGAACTGGGTAGGGTTCACAAATATGCTGCAAACACTGATGTCGCAAGTCAATTTGCAAGCCTCCAACAAGGAGAGATGACCGACATGTAAAGCCCCCATTGTCGGGAAGAATCCGATGCGTTTGCCTTCTTTTTTTAATGTATGGATATGCGTACTTAACTCGTGGGGATGAAAGAAGGTTAACATGTGTGCGTGATGATTCCTTGGCAAAGTTGATTATTTTTAGTAACTTTGCATACCCAAATTATCCGCAACATGAGTAGAAAAAAGGTTCTTTTTATTTCTTCAGAAATGAACCCTTTCTTAGAAGGATCGTCGGTTGGTGAAATCGCCCGACATTTGCCCCAGGCCATTCAAGAAAAAGACAATGAAATTCGTATCCTGGTCCCGCGTTTTGGGGTCATCAACGAACGCAGAAACAGGCTTCACGAAGTTGTAAGGCTTTCAGGTATCAACATCACGATTGACGACAACGATAATCCGCTGATCATCAAAGTGGCTTCTTTACCTGAAGCTAAAATGCAGGTTTATTTCCTGGACAATGAGGACTACTTCCACCGCAAATTCGTCTATACTGACGAAAACAATGCATTTTTCCCGGACAACGACGAAAGAACCATCTTCTTTTGTAAAGGCGCCCTGGAAACGGTGAAAAAACTAGGATGGGCACCGGACATTATCCATTGTCATGGATGGATGACCAGTCTCATTCCTCTTTATCTAAGAAGTTTATACAAAGACGAGCCGGTTTTCCGTAACTCTAAACTGGTATACTCCGTCTTTGAAAATCAATTTGAAGAAAATCTCGGTAAGGATTTTGCTCGCAAGGCAAGCTTGAATAATATCGATCAGGAACAATTGGCTGTGTACGACAGCGGAGATTGTATCAACCTTTACAAAGGTGCCATACAACATGCCGATGCCGTTGTGCGGGCAAGTAACATGATCGATCCTGAAGTAGACAAGTTCATCGCCAATTTGTCCATCGACAAGCCGGTACTCCAGTACATGGCTGACGGACATGCTGACGTTTACGCTGACTTCTACGACAGTTTGTTAACGAGTTAAAAACGATCCATTGAATAAAACATCTATCATAACGTGGGTGGTGGCTTTAACGCTCATCACCCACGTTTCCTGTAAAAAAGAATCGGGTTCCATTGGTTTGAATGCCGGAGATTCTGCTCTTCAACCCATTGAAATTGACACGTTTAGTTTGATCACGCGCACGGTTGAAGAAGATTCGCTGCGAACCAGCGGAACTTCTTATCAAATGTTGGGCGCCACAAGAACGGCCGAGTTTGGCTATACCAGTTCGGCTATGGCATTGAGTTTTGCCTTGCCAACTTCCAGCTTTGCCTTTCCTGCCGGAGTCGTTATTGATTCTGTTGTACTCCAGGCCCAATACACCGGTCCGGACCAATACGTGGGAAATCTGGCTACGCCTATGACCATTACCATAGCTGAGATCGATGAACGTCTCCATATTGACTCGGTCTATTATTCTGACAAACAGATCCCTACAAAGGCTTCGAATAGCCAAACCTTTACCAATATCCTTCATGATCTGACGGATTCGGTAGAAGTGCTTGAAAACGGGAAACAAAACACCTATGCTCCCCATCTGCGGCTAAAACTTGGTCCTCAAATGGTCAGCCTGTTTGCCAACGCACAGGCCGGAGATCTGGGCTCCATCTCCGCTTTCCAAACGTATTTTAACGGGCTGAAATTCGAAGTGGATGGTTCCGGCTTAGCCAACGGGCAGGGAAATATTGTCTATTTTAATTTTAATACCTCAAGCTCGGGACTGGCTGTTTATTTTAATGATACCGGTAAATATGTGTTCCCGGTTGGAGCCAATGGTGTGAAAATCAATTTGTATGACAATGATTTTTCTACTGTGCCAGCCATTCAAACCCAATTAAACAGTCCGGGAGCAAACTTCGACCTTACCTATGTTCAAAGCATGGCGGGATTAAAAACCCGGGTGGATATTCCCCATTTATTGAAATTGCTTGATGATGGTACCTATGCCATTATCGACGCCAAATTTCAGTTCTATTATGATCCTGTTCTGACAATTCCCGGTTTTCCTGCTTTTAGCAGAATGATCCTGGTTAAACGTGACTCGAGTGATAAAAATAATTTTGTTGCCGATCAATTATTGAACAGCGCTTTTTATGGCGGCACCAAACACGACGATGGCTATTATGAGTTTCACGTAACGCGTGAAATTCAGTATATTATCAATAGTTACCGTTTGAACGGAGAAGATTTAAATACCGGGTTTTTTCTGATCGCGCCTTCAGATAATCCGATGACAGCAAGTCACATGCAAATGGACATGCGAAAAGGCTTGGCAAAAGGCGTGAAATTTGTGGTGACATTAGTAAAGACAAAATAGGTGATTCTCGCATTTGCTTCGGTTTTGGGAAATCAGGAAAGTAAGGCTATAGCCGATTTTCTTCATGCCCAGGGTATTGAGTTTAAGTTGGCGGTGAATCAGGGCCGCTCCGTTTTTATCACGCGTAAAAATCTTGATCCTTTTCAGAAGGCATCCGTAAGCGGACTGCTGTCGGATGTTCAGTTTTTTGATCCGGGTACTCCCTATCAGCTGGCATCTGCCCAGTGGAAAACGGAAAAAACCATTATAGAAGTTAAGGGTGCCCGTATTGGTGGCGATGAGGTAAGTATCATCGCAGGACCCTGCGCCGTAGAATCTGAAAAACAGCTTTATTCGATCGGAGAATACCTCCAGAGTCGTGGCATTCGCTTTATGCGTGGAGGTGCCTACAAGCCAAGAACCAGCCCTTATGCTTTTCAGGGACTAAAACTGGAAGGTTTAAAGCTCCTTAAAGAGGTGGCCGATACTTATCAGATGCGCGTTGTCACCGAGCTGATGGACCTGAGCTATCTCGAAGAGGTGTACGATTATGCCGATGTCATTCAGATCGGAACACGCAATATGTTCAACTATACCCTTTTACGGGAATTGGGAAAAATTGACAAACCGATCATGTTAAAACGGGGATTTAGTGCCCGTATTGACGAATGGCTTCAGGCTGCCGAGTATATCCTGCTTGGAGGAAATGAAAAGGTGATCTTATGTGAACGTGGGGTACGTAGCTTCGAAACAGGAACAAGGAATACCATGGACCTGGCTTCCTTAGCCCTGGTGAAAGAACTGTCGCATTTACCGGTTATCGCCGACCCGAGCCAGGGAACCGGAGTACGTAGCCTGGTTACTCCAATGAGCCTGGCTTCTATTGCCGCCGGTGCCGACGGGCTTATGATCGAGGTGCATGAACACCCGGAAGAAGCCCTTTCTGATGGAGAACAATCCTTGAATTTCAGGGACTTCGATACCCTGTTAAAGTCATGCAGAAGCCTGTTCGACGTGAAATCAAGGTCGTTTGATTTCGAAAAGAATTCCGTTAATTTTACCTCAATTAAATAATTGTCATAACGTATGTGTGGTATAGTAGGATACATTGGCCCAAAAGAGGCGTTCCCGATTTTGATCAAGGGATTAAAAAGATTGGAATACCGCGGTTACGATAGTGCCGGTGTTGCCCTTCTTGGGGATACGCTTCAGGTGTTTAAAAAGGCTGGAAAAGTTTCCCTGCTTGAAGATTTTGTTGCCACGCAAAGCAAGGCCCCCGCACATGTGGGAATTGGCCATACACGCTGGGCCACCCACGGTGAACCAAACGACAAAAATGCCCACCCTCATATGTCGCAGAATGGCGACATTGCCATCATTCATAACGGCATCATAGAAAACTACAATACCCTCAAAGTCGAATTGCAGCAGAGGGGACATGTTTTCATCAGCGATACGGACACAGAAGTCCTGGTTCACCTCATTGAAGATATTTACGAGCACAGCAAGGGTATTGCTTTTGAAGAAGCAGTTCGCATGGCCCTTGGCCAGGTGGTAGGCGCCTATGCCGTTGTTGTGCTGAATAAAACCATGCCCGATTTGCTTATCGGCGCAAGAAAGGGAAGCCCGATGGTAATTGGTATCGGCGAAGGGGAACACTTTATCGCTTCAGATGCCGCACCCCTTGTTGAGTATACCCGAAATGTCATTTATCTGAATGATGGGGAAGTTGCCGTGATCGACCATGGCGAACTGGTTATTAAAACCATCGATAACGACATTAAAACGCCGTATATCCAGGAGCTTGAGATCCACCTGGAAAGTATTGAAAAAGGGGGCTATGATCATTTTATGATCAAGGAAATATTTGAACAACCCCGCTCGGTTTACGACAGCATCCGCGGACGTATCAGCCACCTTGATGAAAGGATAGAAATGGCCGGCATCAAACAATACGAAAACAAGTGGATGAACCTGAAACGCATCCTCATCGTAGGTTGTGGCACTTCCTGGCATGCCGCCCTGGTAGGTGAATACCTCTTTGAAGATCTGGCCCGTATTCCGGTAGAAGTAGAATATGCCTCCGAATTCCGTTACCGGAACCCTGTTGTAAGCGAAGACGATATGGTTATCGCTATTTCCCAATCGGGGGAAACGGCTGATACCCTTGCCGCAATTGAGCTGGCCAAAAGTAAAGGAGCAACCATTTTCGGTATTTGTAATGTTGTTGGCGCTTCCATACCAAGAGCATCAGACGCAGGTGCTTATACCCACGCCGGTCCGGAGATCGGGGTGGCTTCAACCAAAGCCTTTACAGCTCAGGTAACCGCCTTGATCCTTATTGCTATTGCCGTGGGACAAAGAAAAGGAACCCTCACGAAAGAACGGGTTCGCGTACTGCTCAATGAGTTAGAGACCATCCCGGCGAAAATTGAAAAAACCCTGGAATCCAATGAGCTGATCAAATACATCGCCGCTGAATTTAAGGATTCCCGTAATTTCCTTTATCTGGGTCGTGGTTATGGATTCCCTGTGGCTCTGGAAGGAGCTTTAAAGCTTAAAGAAATTTCTTATATCCATGCTGAAGGGTACCCTGCAGCGGAAATGAAACACGGACCTATTGCCCTGATCGACGAGGAAATGCCGGTGGTGGTTATTGCTACCAACCACAGCAACTATGAAAAGGTGATCAGCAATATACAGGAAGTAAAAGCGAGAAAAGGAAAAGTCATTGCTATTGCCACCGAAGGCGATACCATGCTCAAAAAGATGGCGGATTATGTCATTGAAATTCCGGATTGCGACGAATGTATGATTCCCCTTCTTGCCACTATTCCGCTGCAACTATTGTCCTACCACATTGCTGTTATGCGCGGCTGCAATGTCGACCAGCCAAGGAATCTGGCCAAGTCTGTTACGGTTGAATAATGTCGTCACACCACGTTGTAAAAGACAAACAAGAACCTGCCTTAATCATCGCTAATGGCGAATCCTGTTCGATGGAATTGCTGGGCCAGCTTCTGGAATGGAGCCCCACGGTTTTGGTTCTTGACGGTGCTGCCCACAAGGTCGAAGAACTTGGGATAAAAATTGACGTGCTTTTGGGTGATTTTGACAGGATAAGTGACCTCAGCGAGTTTGAACAACGCCAACAACCTGTTCGCATCATCCATACCCCCGATCAGAATGCCACCGACCTTGAAAAAGCCATCGAATGGCTGATACAGGAAGGATATCCCTCTGCCAATATTATTTGGGCTACAGGCAAAAGAGCCGATCATACCGTCAACAATATGATGAGCCTGTTTAAGTACAGCAGCAGGATCGATCTGGTGATGCTCGATGATTATTCGCGGATCTTTTCACTCCCGAAAGCTTACAAAAAATGGTACCCGGCTGAAACGATCATCTCCCTGATACCCTTTGGTTTAGTTAAGGGTGTTTCAATCAAAGGTTTAGAATACCTCTTAAATAACGAAGACCTTGAATCGGGGATACGCAGCGGGAGCAGCAACAGAGTGAGCGTGGAAGGCTGGATAGAGATCGACTACCGGGAAGGAAATTTGTTGTTGATGGAATGCCGCGACTAACGCTCAAATCGGATCGCTCCCGAATTTTGCAGATCAGATTTTAAACGTATTTCCTGATGTTCCTCACCAACATATACATGGATCACACAGGTATTGGGTGGAATTTTTCCCTCATTTAAAGCATGGATGATTAGCGTGTTGGATGCGCCTTCATTAAGCACAAGATCAAAACAATACGCTTCACGTTCGATCATAATAACCGGATGCACAAGCCTTTGGTTAAATTCAACGGCAATACTGTCGCCATCAACCGTTTGATCATCTTCCACACAAATACGAATGCTGTCGGAACTTACCTTGATGATACTGGCTTCTTTTACATTCCGGTAGGCGAGTAAATCAAAGGCATCCAGCGTGATATTCAATTTCTCGATATCAAGGGGTTTGATCTTTTCTTTAAAAAGGTATTTGATGGTAAACCGCCAGGCAGAACCATTGCTGTTGATTTGTACCGGGTTGACATAATCGAGGCCCAGGTATTGATGATCGATCAGATCTTTATAGCCATGCGAATAACTTACTTCAAAACTAAAAGGGGCAGAGAATGACTTATGAATGAGCTCCAGTCCCACGTACAGCTGGGGCGAGAAGCTTCGTTTTTGAAAAAGTTCGATGGTACCTTTTATCCTTTCAGGGATGGAGGTAGCGTACAAAAATTGAAAACCGGCATTCTGACGCATGGTCCAGAAGTTTCCGTAGATGGTTGAAAAGCTGGCATACAAGGGAATACCGATGGTTCGGTAACTTACCAAAAGATCATTGCTAAAATCCGACTCGATGATATAACCTCTTGAACCCAATTCGGCACCGCTCACCAGGGCAAAAATGGGGTTAAAAAAGCGTTCATACTGGATTCCCATATGAAGTTTTCTTCCCAGATTCTCTGCTCCGGAATATTGGGGGTTGGGAAACCCCCATAATGGACTGAACAACGGACGAACATGATGAGAACCGGTAATGTCCGGAGCCGATACTGTTGTTATACCCCCTTCAAAACGATTTCCAACTGTTACCGATGGGCCGAGAGTAAAGAACCATCTGGACCCGGATTGAGCGGAAAGATGTACACAACACAAGAATAAAAGCAACCCTGAAAGCCTGCGCATGGAAACATAACGTAGTTTCCAATTGAAAGGATCGAAACGTTTATCGAATATCCGGACAATCTGCATCGATGAATTCATACAGGAGATCTTGAATTTGGGTACGCACATTCAGGTCACTTATCTTGGTATTGGTGGCATCCGGATGGATGCGATTGCTCAGGAAGATATAGATCAGGTCATAATCCGGATCGACCCACACATAGGTCCCGGTAAACCCGGAATGCCCGAACGAGTTAGCGGAACAGCAGCGGGAACAAGGTGTTCCTTTATCGGGACTTGGTTCTGGTTTATCGAAACCCAGGCCACGGCGGCATTGCTTAAATTCACTGTATGCAATAAAAGTAAGGACGGTTTCTTTTTTAAAAATTTTGTGATGATGGTAGCTTCCTCCATTTAAAAGGAGCTGCATAAGAATGGCCAGGTCGCTGCAATTGCTGAATAAACCCGCATTCCCGCCAACTCCTCCCAACATGGCCGCGGCAGGGTCGTGAACGTATGACCGAATCAGCTGTTTCCTGAAAACACTGTCGTATTCTGTTGGCACAACCCGTTCCTGAGGAAAATGCGCCCAGGCGTTGAAGACAGTATTGCCTAAATTCAAGGGAGCATAAACATGCTCATTCACATAGGCATCCAGGCTTTTGCCGCTTATGCGTTCCACAATTTTCTGGAGGATAAAAAAACCCAGATCCGAATAAAGATAGGCCCCCTGGTCTTTAACAGGACTTTTCAGCGTCCATTTCCAAACAGAGTCTCTGAGCGAATAATGGGCAAACATCTCATCCCCAACTGGAAGGGAATATTCATGATCCCGACAGTTGGAATACAGGCTTGCATAAATCTCAGGCTCCAGGGTGTTTTTATAAAAGGGTATCCAACTCCCAAGACCCGCAGTATGAGTGAGCAATTGCCGAAGGGTAATGTTAGCCTTGTTTGTTTTTTTAAGCTCCTTCAAATAAAAGGAAGCCTTTTTATCCAGATCGATCTTTCCATGATCATACAAATGCATAAGGGCCAGCGTGGTGGCGGCAATTTTAGTTACCGAGGCAATATCATAAATGCTGTTTGTTTCTACCGCTCTGGTCTTTTCATAGTCAAAATAACCAAAACCTTTATGGTAGATCACTTCTCCTGATTTGGCAACCAAAACCTGACATCCCGGAAAGACCTTTTCGTCAAGGGCATACCGGATGGCCGAGTCGATTCGCAGGAAGTCAGCAGAGCGTAACCCGACCCGTTCGGGCAGGGAATAACGCAAGAGTCCACTGTCGAGGGGCACGTCGATACCTGTTTGAAAGGCAAAGTTCCGGGTTGCCGTTACAGGTAACTTTCCTTCTATGGGACTCGCAGCATGCAAAGCAGCCGCCGCCTTTTCCATGTTTTCATTGATATCCTGGTAGGCAACCAGAATATTCTCCTGCTTTTCAAAATACTGCAGGTTATAAGGGATCCCAAAGCTAACCAATACCACTTCACTGAATTCGCTGATCTCTTTAACCAGTTCAATTCCGCGTGTTGACAAGCCGTATTGTTTTGTTTTGAGGCGGTTTGTATTGTGCAGACTGATAACCACGACTTCATATTTTTCCTGTTTCAGGTAATCGCGCAATTGTTCGAAGGCTATACTTTTGGCATCCCGCTGTATCCCGAAAAAATCATAGTTTCCATACGCGTTCATACTTTTATGGAAAGCATTCCATTGCACATCCCCAATGGCCACACAGGCTGTTTTTTTATTTTTGTGGAGGGGTACTTGTTTCTTTTTACGTGCCACAAGGGTAAGTTGCCTGCTGCTCATTTCATCAATGAGCGCAAGAGCGTGGCCATTATTCAGGTCAGCGATTAGTCCGGGAATGGCAACCGGCTTGTAGGTATGGAGGCCGCTGACATATTTGGCTGCCAGGACCTTTTTTACCGAATGTTGAAATTCAAGGCTATCAATAAGGCAGCTATCCAAAGCCATCTGGACTTTCGTGATGGCTGCAGGGATGTCCTCCGGGAACAATAAAACATCATTCCCCGCCATCAATGCACGGATCTCAAGTTCTCCGGGATTAAAATATTTGCTTACCCCCTTCATGTTCAAGGCATCGGTGAATATAAGCCCTTCAAAACCCATAGAATCAATGAGTTTATCACGCACAATTCTTCGTGAAAGAGAAGAAGCTTGTTTGGGGGTTGGATCGAGGGTGATCACATACAAATGAGCCGTCATGACGCTCATCGCCCCCGAATCGATGAGGTAACGAAAAGGATAAAGTTCGAGTGAGTCCAAACGATCGTAGGGGAAACGAAGGATAGGAAGGTCATAATGCGAATCAGTTTCCGTATCGCCATGTCCGGGAAAATGTTTGATGCAGGCGATGATCCCTTCGTCCTGTAGTCCGCGCATATAGGCCAGCGACTTCCGGGCTACCATACCCCTGTCCTCTCCAAAGCTGCGGTCGTTGATGACAGGGTTATTGGGATTGTTATTGATATCAGCAACAGGAGCAAAATTCACATGGATACCCAATCGTTTGCACTGGCGACCTATTTCGCGGCCCATCTCATAAATCAAACTGTCGTCATCAAAAGCAGCCAGGGCCATCTGGCGAGGAAATTTGAGGGTACTGTCGAGACGCATATTGAGTCCCCATTCGGCGTCTATACCTACCAACAAAGGGATGGGAGAGGAGGCCTGAAGGGTATTCAGCATTTCAACCTGCCTTTGGGGGCTGCCTTTAAAGAAGATCACCCCACCGATCTGATACCGTTCGATCAGATAAAGCAGATCCTTTTCATTGTACTGGTCGGGGTTCGAATATGCGGCGGCCATAATGAGCTGCCCAATTCGTTGTTCGGGAGTCAGCAGGGCATATACCGAGTCGACCCAGGCGTTTTGAGGGAAGCGATATACCTGACCCCGGCTATGCGAAAGCAGAAAAAAGCTGAGACTAAAGAGGAGGATACGAGGCAGTTTCATGGGCATTCAGCGACGAAAATACAATAAGAATACCCTATCTTTGAATTTCGGGTCGCAATTGAAAAATGTTTAGAATTTCTTTATTCAAATTACCACAAGCTAAAACCTTTTCACATACACCTATCTACTTTGATCCTGAAAAAGAAGATCTGAAACGAAGAGTAGAGTTGGGTGAGAAGGTTGAGAACGCTGTTTCGCAGCGAATTTCCCCGGGAAATTTAAAAGAAAGCTGGGGCCGCAGCAATCGCAGCGCTAAAAGTTCCCGAACCTCGAATCTCCGGGTGATTATGCTTATTTTTATCCTCAGTTTCTTCGCCTGGTTTTTGCTCTATTATTAGTGGATGGGAAATATAATTGCAATTCTGCCTGATGCCATAGCGAATCAGATTGCGGCAGGAGAGGTGATCCAAAGACCGGCTTCGGTAGTGAAGGAGTTGATGGAAAATGCCATTGACGCCGGTGCCACCCATATTGATCTGATTATCAAAGAGGCCGGCCGAACACTAGTACAGGTGATCGATAACGGAAAGGGCATGAGCCCGCTCGATGCCAGGATCTGCTGGGAGCGCCATGCCACCTCAAAAATTAAAAAAGCCGAAGACCTCTTCCAGATCCGTTCTTTTGGTTTCCGTGGTGAAGCACTGGCATCCATAGCTTCGGTGGCACAGGTAGAGATGAAAACCCGTCAGCATAATGATGAACTGGGTGCTTTTCTTCTTATCGAAGCGTCGGATGTTAAAAAACAGGAAAGTTGTGTACACCCCACAGGCACGAGTATTTCCGTTAAAAACTTGTTTTTTAATATTCCCGCCCGAAGAAATTTTCTCAAATCTAACGCTGTCGAATTCAAACATATTGTCGATGAATTTGTACGGGTAGCCCTCCCCAACGAAGGCGTTTCTTTTAAACTTTATCACAATGATCATTGCCTGTATGACCTAAAGGCAAATCCGGCCAAAAAACGGATCGCTGAATTGCTCGGGGCACCTGAAGACGACTTTTTTTACGGAGAGGAACATTCGCCTGCTGCAGATTACCGCTTATATCTGGGAAGCCCGTCATTGTCGAAAAGGACCCGGGGTGAGCAGTATTTTATCGTGAATGGCCGCTTCATTAAAGACCCTTACCTCAATCACGCCATTCAGCAGGAGTACAAAAATTACCTGCCGGAAGAACATCATGCCAGCTATGTCGCATTTCTCGATATTGATCCCAACCGCATCGATATCAATATCCATCCAACAAAAACAGAAATAAAATTTGAAGACGAACGCACCCTCTATGCCCTGCTAAAATCTGTCGTAAAAAAGACCCTGGCCGAACACCATCTTGGTCACGGAGAGGATAGTTTGTTTGATGATCATTCTTTCCATCATTTGTTAAATGCACAGGTCGATAAACCTGAATTCCCTACGGCTCCCAAAGTTCAGATGACCCCCGGGTTCAATCCCTTCCATAGCGATAACCCGCAACACAAACGTAATTTGGGGCAATGGCAGGAACTCTATTCCGGCATGGAAATTCAGCCGGAGCCTTCCGCATCTAAGCAGGGGCTGCATCCGGAGCTTTCTTTTGAACAAATAAAATCGAAAATTCAGGTCCAGGGCGTTTTACAGATCATGAATAGCTACCTTCTGGTTCAGGGTCTCGAAGAATTGCTCATCGTTGATCAGGAACAGGCTCATCAACGGGTGTTGTATGAAAAGTTTTTACAGAGCATTCAGGACCAAAAGAGTATTTCCCAGCAACTTCTGTTCCCCCGGGTAATTGAATTTTCTGCCAATGATGCCGCTCTTGTCGAAGATATTCTCGAAGAAATCCGCCATCTTGGCTTTGATATCAGTCCCTTTGGCGCAGGAAGTTTTATCATCAACGGCTTGCCTGCCGAAGCCGATAAGGCCGATGCCAAAAGCCTTCTGGAAGGTTTGATCGAAGAGTATAAAGCCTCTTTTCAGGTAGATACTCAGGATAAACAGCGGGATGTGGCACGCGCTTTGGCGAAAAGAAGTGCAATACGAAAAGGTCAAAAATTGGGCGCTGCAGAAATGCAACACCTGATCGCCGACCTGCTTCATTGTAGAGAACCAGCGCTTTCTCCTATGGGAAAGGCGGTGTTTGTCCGCTTTGATGAAGCCGCATTAACTAAATTGTTTTAAACGAATGAATCAACCTGCACGTTTTGGTCATTTTAACATATTGCCCCCTGTAGTTAAAAACCTGCTTATCATCAACGGGCTGTTCTTTTTAGGCTCCTATATCGTTTCTGAACGGTTGGGGATGGATGTATTTAATTTACTCGGACTCCATTATTGGACATCTGAAGGTTTCCAGCCGTATCAGATCGTCACCCACATGTTTATGCATGGTAGTTTGATGCATATCATTTCCAACATGTTTGCTTTATGGATGTTTGGGTCGGTACTTGAAAATGTATGGGGAGGAAAACGTTTTCTGATTTACTATCTTGTTACCGGTCTGGGTGCTGCCATCATCCATAACCTTACAAAAGGAATTGACATCTATAACCTGTCTCAAATGCTCGACCCTGACACAGTGGCTCAGGTTAAAATGTATGGATATGATGCAATGCTTACAGAAGAAGATATCTATTGGTCACCGATCAAGCGTGCGTTGAACTTTGCGATCAACGGACCTACGGTTGGTGCTTCAGGGGCGGTATTTGGAATCCTTCTGGCTTTTGGAATGCTCTTTCCAAATACACTCATCTATCTTTACTTTGCGATACCCATAAAGGCAAAGTATTTTGTTATTGCCTACGGGGCTTTTGAATTGTTTCAGGGTTTGCGCAATCATCCCGAAGACAATATTGCCCACTTTGCCCATTTAGGAGGTATGTTATTTGGCTACCTCCTGATCAAATACTGGAATAAAAATAACCGTAAATCGTTTTTTTAGAAGATGGCTAAGCTGTTTGATGAGATAAAATCCTCTTTTCACAGGGGCAATAATATGGTGAGGAAGCTGATCCTTAGCAATATTGCCGTTTTTCTTGCGGTTAACGCGGTCATTCTTAGTGCCTACCTGTTTACCCGCGATCGGACCAATGCCGATTTCATCAATCACTGGATCTACATGCCGGCCGATCCGATGAAATTTTTATTTCGTCCCTGGACCATATTCACCTACATGTTTGTGCATGAAGATATTCTGCATATCCTTTTTAATATGCTCTGGCTCTATTTTATGGGTTCCATTTTTCAGGAATACCTGGGAAATATAAAATTGCTAAAGGCCTATATCTATGGAGGTTTAAGCGGCGGGGCATTTTATATGCTTGGTATGAATATGTTTCCTGTTTTAAGGGAGTCGGGTTTTTATCCATATCCTTTACATGGCGCATCAGCTGGGGTTATGGCCATAATTGTGGGAATAGCCACACTTTTACCCAATTATCAGATACGCTTTTTTTTCCTGGACCTGAAACTAAAATACATTGCTGCCTTTATGATCGTCCTGTCTTTTATCGGCATGTACAGCAGCAATCCCGGAGGTAACCTCGCCCACCTGGGCGGTGCGATCACCGGCTTCCTTTATATTCGGTACCTAAGCAAACAGACTGTGCTCGACCGCATTGAAGAAAGTATTGTTTCGCTCTGGAATAAGATCTTTAAAAAAAACCGCGACGAGAAAAAGATCTACCGTACCTATACCACCCATATGCGTGTTCAGAATACACGAAAGCCAAATCAGGATGAAATTGATGCCATTTTAGATAAGATCAGCAAATCGGGATATGAAAGTTTAAGTCACAGTGAACGGGAAACCCTTTTTAAAGCCAGTAAAGACGACATATGATCATTCTGAACCGTATCATATGGATTTTTAATCTGATCGCCGGGATCGCCTTGTTGCTTTCCTATGCCGCTCCGTATATCAGTCCGATGATTTGGTGGATCGCAGCCTTTTTCGGACTCGCTTTTCCCCTGCTGTTTATCCTGAATGGGGCTTTTTTTCTATACTGGCTCATACTCGGTAAACTCAAACTGATTTTTCCCCTGCTTTGTATTTTGGTGGGATTCAACCATTTCGGAAAGGTATACAAACTGGCCGGAGCAGAGGCAAGCCGGGAAGAGAACGACCTTGTTCTGGTTAGTATGAATGTAAAATACTTTGGCCAAACAGATGGAAAAATATATGTGGATAGCCTGTCCCGCTATCTCGCAGACATAAAGCCGGAAATTATTTGTTTCCAGGAATTTGTGGAATTCCCTGTTTACAAGGGTAAATCGACGGCAAAAAGTATAAATAAAGCCTGCGGGATCAATTATCACCTGATACAGGGTAAAGATAAAGGGGCTCCTGAAAAGGGTGTGGTGATCTTTTCAAAATACAAACCCATTAAAACGGGATATGTTTCTTTCGGGACCGGAAATGTAAACGGCGCCATCTGGGCGGATATTGTGCTTCCCGGCAAAGACACTGTACGGGTCTATTCCTGCCACCTTCAGTCGAATAACCTCTCCAGAAAAGAACAGTTCAAACAACAGGATGTTCAAAATCAGGAAGAAGCGGTCAAAAAATCAAAAAGTATCATCAAAAGATTAAAACTGGGCTTTGAACTGCGTTCCGAGCAGGTAGCCCTGGTAACGGAACATATGGAAAAGTCGCCCTACCCGGTGATTTTGGCGGGCGATATGAACGATACCCAATTGTCATACACCTATCGCCGTATGCGCGGTGAAAAAAAGGATGCCTTTGTTGAAAGTGGCAAAGGGGCAGGCAATACCTATGTCGGCCCATTCCCCTCTTACCGCATCGACTATATCTTTCATGATAACGCATTACGTTCATTTAATTATAAAAACGGACCCTATTTTGAGTCGGACCACAAACTCATACAGGCTTTAATCAAACATTAAAAAAACTATATTTGAGGCCTAAGCATGCTTCAGATCATGGTACAAAAGCTATTTCGTCGTTACTGGTCACACCTTGTTTCCATCCTTGTTTTCCTCTTAATTTCTGCAGCCTATTTCAGCCCCTTGATCTCGGGTAACAAAGTCATGTTCCAGCATGATATCAAACAGGCTATGGGAATGGCCCACGAGGTTGAGCTTCACAAGGAAGCTACCGGAGAGCAAAGTTTATGGACCAACAGCATGTTTGGCGGTATGCCAACTTACCAGATCAAGGCAGAATATCCGAATAATTGGTCAGCCTATATTTTTTCGTCCATCACTTATATGTTCGGCTACGACAGGTACCCCATGACTTCCCTCTGGCTGCTCATGACCTGTTTTTTCCTCATGCTGCTCGCATTTAAGATCAATGTGTGGGCGGCGGCTGTTGTAGCCATTGCCTATGGATTTACCACCTACAACCTGATAGGCATAGAAACCGGACATGCCAATAAAGTCTGGTCTTTGATGTATGCGCCGATCATTTTAGCGGGAATACGCCTGGCTTTCGATAAAAAATACCTGGCCGCAGCTGTTGTTACAGCTTTAGGATTAGCCGTGGATGTATATGCCAACCACCTTCAAATTACGTATTACCTGTTTTTGGCCATCGTTATATGGATGATCGTTCAACTGGTTTTTGCCATTCGTGAAAAGCAGATCAAAGATTTCCTCCTGGCCTGCGTTATACTTGCCATTACTGCTGCCATCGGTATAGCCTCCAATACCAGTTCACTTTGGACAACCTACGAATACGGCAAAGAATCTACCCGTGGAGGTACCGACCTTACCCTGGATGAAGAAGCCAGTCCGGATGGTTTGGACAAAACCTATATTTTCGATGACTACAGCTATGGAAATATAGAAGTATTGACCTTCCTGATCCCGAATTTCAGTGGAGGGGCCTCAACCATGGATATCGACAAAAAATCAGACCTGGCAAAGGCGATCAAACAATCTACCCGGCTCCCCACGTACTGGGGTGGCCAGCGTTACGTAGCCGGACCTTATTATCTGGGAGCGATCCTCGTTTTTCTCATGGTATTGGGACTGGTGCTCAGCAACAGAATGAACCTGAAGATCTGGCTTATTTCAGCCGGATTATTGGCACTATTCCTCAGCATGGGCCAGAATTCTTTCCTTTCCTACATTTTCTACGATTACGTGCCCTTTTACAATAAATTCCGTACCCCAACCATGATCACTGCCATTACGCAAATTTGTATGGCAATATTGGCCGCGCTGGGTTTGCAGGCTTTGTGGTCAAAAAAGGATGACCCCGAAACCTTTAAAAAGCTGAATCTGACTTTTTATATCACGGGCGGACTTTGCCTTTTCCTGGCTCTTTTAGGACCGTCATTATTCGATTTTACCAATGCTGCAGATGAACAATACGGCATAAAAGGCGATATGCTGACCCTTTTTCAGGAATACAGACAAAGTATGATGCAGAAAGACGCTTTCCGTTCCCTGTTCATTATTGCAATGGCCTGGGGAGCATTGGTGGCCCTTGTAAAAAATAAACTCACCGCACCTGTTGCATTGGGCATTGTAGCGCTCCTGATCATAGGTGATCAATGGATGGTGAATCGCAGGTATATGGATGGCGATACCTATAAACGCAAGTCAAAAACAGAAAATCTCTTCACAGAGTCAATAGCTGACCAGCAAATCCTGGCCGACAAAGATCCTGGTTTCCGCGTATTGAATATGGCAGTTAGTCCTTTTAATGACGCTACAACCTCGTATTATCATAAATCGATAGGGGGCTACCATGGAGCAAAACTACGCCGCTATCAGGAATTGATCGAATACGGCATTACACCCGAAATGCAGAATTTCCAGGAGGTGATGAAACAACAAAACGTGATGTTATTGGATTCATTGATGCGCATAGGGATGCCGGTAATGAACATGCTGAACACGCGTTATTTTATCATTAATCCGGATGGGGCCCCACTCAGAAATGCCCATACAAATGGCAATGCCTGGTTTGTGAACGAAGCACGTCAGGTAAAAAATGCGGACGAAGAAATTTTGGGGCTTAAAACCATCGATACCAAAAGAACAGCGCTCATTGATATTTCAAGATGGAATGAGCAGTTGGGAGACTTCAGGACAGGAAGCGCAGAAGGCAATATCCGAATGGTTTCTTATGCACCGAACCACCTTGTTTACGAGAGTTCCAGTCCGGCTGAACAGTTGGCAGTATTTTCTGAAATTTATTATCCTTATGGATGGACAGCCACCATCGACGGACAAGAAACGGAGCATTTCCGCGCCAATTTTGTGCTGCGTTGTATGAAGATACCAGCCGGAGAGCATAAAATTGAGTTCGTCTTTAAACCGGAAAGTTTTGAAAAAGGGGAAAAGATCTCACTTGTCGGATCCATTTTGCTTGTTGTTGTAGGCGTGGGGGGCACCGGACTGGGAGCCTTCCGTTTGCACAAAAAACTCAAAGAAGAGGACTAAGTCTTCCCGCTTCAAGTTGATAGTGCATTCCGAATACCAAAGCACGGTTCAAAGGAATATGTCCGGCTTCTATACCAAAGCATAAGGGAGAGTCAAGGGTCTGATGTGCCTGAGCGATGATCTCCTCAGCATTGTACCCGTACGGTATGGCATTGTCGCGCATCTCGCTCATGCCGCCAATTAACCAGGCAGCCGCTTTGGTCCCAATTCCTGAACGATTGATGGCCTGCATCATGCGGTCAACATGGTATAAATATTCATCCAGGTCTTCCAGAAAGAGCAGTTTTCCCGCACTGTCCAATTGCAGGTCAGAACCAAGTAAACTATATAACACCGACAAGTTTCCCCCGCAGAGTATTCCCCGGGCAGACCCGTCTTTTTCCAGTTTATGATGAGGAATTTGAAGCGTTTCGGGGTTTCCAAAAAGCGCAAGACGCAGGGAATTGCCTGATTGGACGCGTTCCTCCCCATCTTCAAGCATATTTACCGGCATAGTGGCATGTATACTCGCCCAGTCCAGATGCTGATTGGCCCAGGTGTGCAGCACGGTAATGTCGCNNCCTGGTCAGTTCCGGCAAACTGATTGGATTCCTCAAAGAGGTTTTTCCCAAAAACAGGATTTAACCCCCAGCCGCGCAGCATTTCTGCTGCCTTTTCAGCATCTTCAGGTCTGATTTTTCTGGCCGGAGCAAACAGGCCAATGCGGTCGCCTTCTTTGAGGTAGGGTGGGAGTATCATGAAATACAAAACTCGACAATTCGATGGAAAAGGAGAATAGCTGCCTGCGAACTATCTTTGCCCCGGAATGAAACGAAATTTGATCACCGCCGCCCTTCCCTATGCAAACGGCCCTTTGCACATTGGCCACGTGGCAGGCTGTTATTTGCCCGCTGATATTTATGCCCGTTACCTCCGTAACAAAGGAGAGGAAGTACTCTTTGTTTGTGGCACCGACGAACATGGTGTGGCCATCACCATGCGTGCAAAAAAGGAAGGTATTACTCCGCAGCAGGTAGTTGATAAATACTTTAAACAGATCGGCGATTCATTCCGGCAATTTGGCATCTCATTCGACCATTTTTCAAGGACCAGCCGCGAGATCCATCATCAAACGGCACAGGATTTTTTTAAAAAGCTGTATGATCAAGGTTTGTTCGAAGAGATCGAAACCGACCAATATTATGACGAGGAAGCAGGTCAGTTTTTAGCCGACCGCTACATTATAGGGACTTGTCCGGTATGCGGAAATGAAAATGCGTACGGCGACCAATGTGAAAAATGCGGGTCGACGCTGAGTCCGATGGAATTAAAAAATCCACGTTCTGCACTGAGTGGTTCGGCTCCTGTTCTTAAAAAGGCTACCAATTGGTTCCTTCCTATGGATAAAATTGCCGAGTCGCCTGAGTTTAAAACCTACTCCAAGAGGGTAGAAAATTGGCGGGGAACGGTAAAAGGACAGTTCAAATCCTGGATCAAAGAAGGGCTACAACCCAGAGCCATGACCCGTGACCTCGACTGGGGTATCCCCGTGCCTGTTGAAGGCGCAGCAGGCAAAGTGCTTTATGTGTGGTTCGATGCACCCATTGGGTATATCTCTGCCACCAAGGAATATTTTGAACAAAAAGGAGATAAAGACGGTTGGAAACGCTGGTGGCAGGATAAAGATTCGCGCCTCATCCATTTTATTGGCAAAGACAATATCGTTTTCCATACCATTATTTTCCCGATGATGCTGATGGAACATGGAGGATATATCCTTCCGGATGAAGTTCCGGCAAACGAATTTTTGAATCTTGAAGGACAAAAGCTTTCCACGTCAAGGAATTGGGCAGTATGGTTGCACGAATACCTGGAAGCTTTTCCGGGTAAAAACGATGAATTGCGGTATACTTTAACCTCCATAGCGCCTGAAACCAAAGACAGTGACTTTACCTGGAAGGATTATCAGCTTAAAGTAAATTCCGAGCTGGTAGCTGTTCTTGGAAATTTTGTCAATCGGGCCATGGTGCTTTGTCACAAATATTTTGATGGGACTGTTCCCCTCGCTTTCAGTCATGATCCTGCCCATACCGGATTACAAAAAAGAACGAAAGAAATGATTGAAGCAGCGGAGCATATAACCTTAAAAGTTAATGAGATGCTTGCGGAGTTTAAATTCAGAGATGCCCAGGCCGAATGGCTGAATCTTGCCCGGGAAGGAAATCGGTACCTTGCGGAAACGGAACCCTGGAAACTTTGGAAATCAGATCCTGAAGCGGTTAAAGGAATACTTCACGAAACCCTGAACCTCTGTGTGCGAATCGCTGCTGTCGGAGAACCCTTTTTACCGGAAACTTCTTCCAGTATTTTAAAGCAGTTAAATTTTAACGGATCAAATGCCTCCCTGCTTTCGGGCTGGAACCAGGTGGAGCCCGGAAACAAACTGGGTGAGGCCTTTTTGCTTTTTACCCAAATTGAAGACGCCCAGATCGAAATCCAAATTGAAAAACTGAAACAAAGTGCCATGGACAATACAGCAGAAGCGAAAGAATCAGCTCCGGCTCCACAAAAGGAGACCATACAATACGAAGATTTTGCCAAGATGGATATCCGGGTAGGAACCATCCTGGATGCTATAAAGGTTCCAAAAGCCGATAAGCTCCTTCAACTTACCATCGACACCGGCATCGATGTTCGCACAGTTGTGTCGGGAATTGCGGAGTTTTTCAGTCCGGATGAGATCATCGGAAAACAAGTAAGTGTTCTGGTAAATCTGGCACCAAGAAAATTGAGGGGGATCGAATCTCAGGGTATGATCCTGATGGCGGAAAGTGAAGGCAAATTGATCTTTGTTCAGCCCGGGTCTCAGGCTAAAAACGGATCAGGAATTTCCTAACTTGTACGTTATCCGGATCATGGTCCGGTCGTCTTCAAAAGCATTGGTCCCCGCATTTCTCAGCGCATCATCCAGCTTTTCCAATCCGCTCAGTGCGCTATGGGTCTTAAAATGGCCCGCCAGGATTTCCATGGTGCTGAGATTTTCCCTGCTGTTATTATTTTCCAGATAACCGTCAGTAAAAAGCAATAAAGTATCACCGGTTTCAAGGAGGATTGGTGTATTCTTATACTCCTCGTGTTCGTTGAGCCCAAGCAGGGTGCCCACTGCCTGGACAGCTTCCACAATACCGGAACTTTTTTTATGGACAAGTGCGGGTAGTCCCCCGGCTGATGCAAATAAGATCTCATTTGAATCTTTGCTAAGAAGGGCCACACTTAAAGTGGTGAATACTTCCGAAAGTTTGAAATCACGGAAAATGGAGTCATTCAGTTCCATGAGCAATTTCGCCGGATCGACAAAATGCTGGTAAGCGACATTCCGCATTGTACTCCGGATATAACCCAGGTAGGCCAGGGAAAAGAACCAGGCATCCCATTTTTTGCCCATCACATCGCCGATTATCAAAACACGTTGATTTTCATTGATGGCAATGGCTTCATAAAAGTCTCCCCCGGGGATCTGGTCATGATATTCGTGAAAGGCCTCGATGTCCCAATCGCCATAGCCCAAATGGAAGCGGTTTTCTGAACGGATAGGCAGTTTGGAGGCTGCAGTCGTGAGGGCAGTTATGTACTTCTCCTTGTAGTAAAGTTCTCTTTCTATCCGGCTATTGATCTGTCGGGAGAGGATAAATTCGGGTTTGTTGATGGAAGTGATGTCATCCCCACCCTGGTTAAAAAAATCAACTACTTCGGCATCCAGTGCTTTACTTGTTCTGAGCAGAATAACCTGAACATTAAAAGCCTCATCGTTTTTAATTTTTCCCACCAAAGGAAGGGCCCATTTTGCCTGGGCACCTAACAGAACGATCCATATATTTTTGGAAAAAAGTGTTTTGAACAACTCGCTTTCATTGTTCACCACGATCACTTCCGTTTCAATAGCGTGGATGGGAATATCCAGGACCTGCTTACTATCGGAACACAAAATAATCTGGCCTCGTTCTGTATTCAGGTCGCGTTTCAAAAATTCACTTTCGTGGAAACGGCGAAATATTTGCCGACGAAGGAAAAGATTCAGGTGAGAAAAGAGCAGGTCTTCATTAAAGGGTTTTAATAAATAGCCATCCGCTCCTTCATCCAGATAATTGGAAGCGTACATGGCAAGATGTTCCGGGGCGATCACCAATATGGGAATACGCTCATAGCCCCTGATACTTCGCAGGTCGCCGATAAACCGGGAAACAGCTTCACCGCTTAACTCAGGATTTACAATGATGATCTGGTAAAAACGTTGCTGTAATTTAGTGAGCGCTTCCTGATCGTCTTTGCAAAAATTTACCTGAAAACCAAGCGTTTCCGCTACTTTAGAAATGGTCAGTTTGTCCGATTCCAGATTTTCTATCGCGAGGATACGGGATTTATTTCCGGAAGAAAAAAGACGATCTGCCATCCCTTAACAGGTAATATGGAGGTAGTTGCAAGAGTTTGGCACGAAATGGTAGCTGAGGTTTTTGGTGGCTTTGAGAATGCTGATCAATCCGCGGTGGTTTTCCTTTAGTTCCTGAACTTGTCCGGATGCGGCGGTTGACAGGTGAAAATTGAGGGTATGCGCATCGCCGATTTCAGCCACAACGGAGGTTTCCCGATCACTTACCAGATTCCAGCGAAACCCGATCGCTGCGGTATCGAAATGATCCAGATTTTCCGGAAGTTCAAATCCTTTTCCGGGATCCGTAATGGCGATTTCCAGCTTATCCTGATGACGGATCACAACGATTATGGATGCCTGAGCCCCCTGCGCATGTTTGCAGGCGTTCACGAAGGCTTCATGAACAACAAAACGAAGTTTAAAATAAGGAATTTCTTCTAAAGCTGCAGCGACTTCTTCAAGCCAGGCGGCCAGAAGATCGGTCTGAGCCAGATCAGATTGAAAACTTTTGATAAACAGCATAGTCAGGGTTTTAGTTGGGATTCGGCTTCATTTAAGCTGCTGCTGAGATCGAATACGCTCAACAGTTGCATCAGATCCATCAATTCACGAACTTCATCAGAAACCCCGCTTAATATCATTTTGCCGTCACGGCTTTTTATGG
Organism: Bacteroidota bacterium; assembly: GCA_003531115.1. Classification (GTDB taxonomy): domain Bacteria; phylum Bacteroidota; class Bacteroidia; order UBA8524; family UBA8524; genus UBA8524. Next base: position 58,569 of record DQHT01000031.1, read on the forward strand.
TTTTTAAAACGGAGATCAATGCACCAAATCCTGTACTGTCTATAAACTGAATATTATGGAGATCGACAATGACATTTTTAACCTTATCCGATAAAAGTCCTTTTATTTCGGCTTTTACACGGAGAGCAGAGTTGGCATCCAGGTTTTTAATTCCTTCAAAACTGAGGATACTGTATGGGGATAGGTGATGAATTTTTACGTGTTGTGTCATAGATTATTCCCAAAGATTTCATTTAAACCGTTTAGATGCAAGTTAAATTTCTACGTCACCCCATTCCCTACCAATTTTCGTATACTTGCAGGACCTTAAAAAAATGGTAAAGAAAGAAGCGCTTATCCATATCTATCAGCTCATGAGTCAGGCTCGTGCAATGGCTGATATATATGATGTTAACAGACAGATTACCAAGTATGTACATTCAACATCAAAAGGTCATGAGGCCATACAGATGGCTACGGGAATTTTGTTAAAGGCTTGTGATTTTGCGGCGCCATATTATCGGGATGAAGGCATGTTGCTGGCCATGGGAATGACCCCTTATGAACTAATGCTTCAACTTCTGGCCAAAGCGGATGACCCATTTAGCGGAGGGCGGACCTATTATGCCCATCCATCACTCCGGCGTTCCGACATGCCAACTATGCCCCATCAAAGCAGTGCTACCGGGATGCAGACCATTCCGGCTACCGGAATGGCACATGGCATTGCCTATCTTGAGGGACAAAAACTATTGAGCGGGATCGAGAAACCGCTTGTGCTCTGCTCTCTCGGTGATGGCTCGGTAACTGAAGGGGAAGTTGCTGAAGCCTTTCAAATGGCCGTATTGCACGAACTTCCGATCGTTTACCTGATCCAGGATAACGACTGGGGTATTTCTGCCACCGGCAAAGAAATGCGTGCCATGGATGCTTACGAGTATGCTGCCGGTTTCAAAGGATTAAAGCGCACCCGGGTAGACGGTACTGACTTCCTGGCCTGCTATGAGGAAATGGAAAAAGCCTTTGAATACGTCAGAAGCAAACGGAAACCCATGCTCATCCATGCCACTGTGCCTTTGCTCGGTCACCATACCTCAGGGGTGCGGAAAGAATTTTACCGGACAGAAGACGACCTGAACCTCCATGCCCAAAGTGATCCATACCCGGCCCTTCGAAAAGTCTTGTCGGACCTCGGGGTGGAAGAGGCAGAGCTGGTGGAAATTGAAGAGACAGCGAAAAAACGAATAGCCGAAGATTTTGAAAGAGCGAAACAGGCTCCTGAACCTGAAGCCATTACCTTATACGATCATGAGTTTGCTCCTACTCCGATTACGGAAGAAAAAGGAGAACGGGCTCCGGCAAATAAAGAGCCCGTTATCATGGTAGATGCTGCCTTATTTGCGATGGATGAGATCCTGAGAGATAATCCTGAAGCCCTGCTTTATGGCCAGGATGTGGGAAGTCGCCTGGGTGGTGTTTTTCGGGAAGCAGCCACATTGGGAAAAAAATATGGTGATGATCGCGTATTCAATACCCCGATACAGGAGGCTTATATAATTGGCTCAACAGCCGGATTTTCAGCTGTAGGATGTAAGCCCATCGTTGAAATTCAGTTTGCCGATTATATCTGGCCTGGGGTGAATCAACTGGTAACAGAACTTTCTAAAAGCTGTTACCTGTCTAACGGAAAATTTCCGGTTCAGGCACTGATACGGATACCGACGGGTGCATACGGGGGTGGCGGACCTTATCATTCCGGTACGGTAGAGAGCAGCATACTTCAGATCAAAGGCATCAAGATCGTCTACCCTTCAAATGCCGCAGACATGAAGGGATTAATGAAAGCAGCATTTTATGATCCGAATCCCGTTGTCATGTTCGAACATAAGGGGCTTTACTGGAGCAAGGTTCCCGGTACCGAAGGGGCCAAAACGGTTGAACCCTCTGATGATTATATTATTCCTCTGGGCAAAGCCCGGATTGCACTTGAGGCTGGTGAAAAAGCGGTTTCCTCAGGCGAGTCAATGGCCATAATAACCTATGGAATGGGTGTATACTGGGCCATGGCAGCGGCGAAAAAATTTCCCGGGAATGTTGAAATCCTTGATCTGAGAACCCTGAGTCCCTGCGATGAAGAAGCCATTTATGATCAGGCAAAAAAACACGGAAAAGTGCTTGTACTGACCGAAGAAACTTTAAAAAATTCCTTCGCAGAAGCGATAGCCGGTCGTATCAGCCGCGAATGTTTCCGACATCTGGACGCACCGGTGCAGACACTGGGCTCTGCCAATATGCCGGCCGTACCGCTGAATATGGGACTGGAGGCTGAAATGTTACCGAATGGAGATAAGGTGGCAGAGGCGATCCGTTATTTATTAACTTATTGATAGAAGATGAAAAAGATCTGTACCTACAATGTCAATGGAATCCGGGCAGCCCTGAATAAAGGGATGGCCCAATGGTTACAGGAAGAAAATCCGGATATTCTTTGTATTCAGGAGATCAAGGCATTCAAGGAGCAGGTCGATACGGCCATTTTCGACCATTTGGGCTATCACCATTATTGGCATTCAGCTGAAAAGCCCGGCTACAGCGGAGTAGCTATCTTTAGCAAGGAAAAACCGGATCATGTTGAATATGGAACCGGCAACTCACTCTACGACAGGGAAGGCAGGGTCATTCGTGCTGATTACAAAGGATATTCTGTTATGAATATTTATCACCCGAGTGGTTCCAGCGGCGAACTTCGGCAAGAGTTCAAAATGCACTGGCTGGAATTTTCGACGGAGTATGTCAATAAACTGCGTGAGGAAATACCAAACCTGGTTCTCTGCGGTGATTATAATATTTGTCATAAACCGATCGATATCCATGATCCGGTTGGTAACAAAAATTCCTCCGGCTTTTTACCGGAGGAACGCGAATGGTTCGATCGTTTTGTGGGCCAAGGCTACGTAGACAGCTTCAGGCGTATCAACCAGAATCCCCATGAGTATACCTGGTGGAGCTATCGGGCTAACGCAAGGGCCAACAATAAAGGTTGGCGAATCGACTACATCATGTTGACTGAAGGCCTGGGAGATAAGGTAAAATTTTCACGGATCCTTCCGGATGCCAAACATTCCGACCATTGTCCGATGTACAGCGAGATCGATCTATAAAAAAATCAGTATTTGATATAAAACTTACCGTTGCTCACATCAATATTTTGCATGTTGGTATTTTTCGCCGAAAAAGCAAATGTGCCTTCAACAATGCGGTTTGCTTTGTCGTTGGTAGTCAGTATAATGCTTCCACCATCGGCCGTATAAAGGCCTTCTGTTGTATTGCTGACCTGTACGTTAGCAAATGCAGTTCCCCCGCCTGAAAAAGATTGGGTATTTGTGCTGTTTACATCCACATAAATGGCCAGGGTGGTTACCTGATCCTTATCATTAACGGTAAAATCCAGCGTGCTGCCGGTGAAATTTACGATCGGTGCTCCTGCAGGATCGATGGCTTTAGTACCAATTGTAGCAGATACAAAGTTGGTCTTTGGTTGATCGGTTCCCGGATCTTCATCGTCTTTATTGCATGAATTGAGCAATGCTACTGAACCAACAAGTGCAAATGCCAGAATTAAGCTGTTAATTTTTGTTTTCATCGGATATTCATTTGTACAAGTATACATAGTGAAAGGCATATTGGCCAATTTAATTAGTTAAAGGGAGTCTCTTTCCTGATGAATGGGGATAATTTGTGCATAATTAAAAAGTTTCATCCTCCCGACACACGGAATTATTCCTAGTCATCGTTTATACTTGCAGTAAGGGGGAATTACTATGACAGATTTAATTACTCGTCAGTTGGTGAAAGCCATCAACAGACGGAAAACCTCAAGCGAGGTATTGATGCGCTTTTTTAAGGTGCATTTTCGTATTACGCTAAGCAAAGAGGTTTTGGAAAAAAGACTCGCAGAATTGCGCTAACGTTTTCCTTGGCATCTTTTTCGCTTGAATGGGCCGCGACAGGTAATGCTGTAGCGGCCCTTTCTATGTGTGCCGTGCATGGTAAATAA
>DQHT01000014.1 GCA_003531115.1 Bacteroidota bacterium
TAACACACGCCTCGTGGCGCACCAAAGGCGCAAAGTTGTTTGTGTTTTGCGGGTCAAATAAGCTAGCGAAAGCAATATTTCTGCGCCAGCAATCATGCGCCAGCCCAATTCCTCCGCGCCCTTGCGCCCTTGCGTCAAATATGCCGGTGAAAGCAATACGCGCGCGAAAGCAAGGGAAGCTCAGTTTCAGAACCTCATCACTTTCCCGTTCTCCTTCAGCAACTGTTTCGCTCTTTTCCAATCCGGGAAATCTTTGCCTTCGTAAGAGTATGTGACAATTTCGGTGGCCATATCCGCTGTTTTTCTCATCGCGGTCGCATGGGCTCCGGTGCGGTAAAAGCGGTTGCGGTCTTCTTCGGTTTCCCAGCGGCTCATGGTATAATGGTCGAGGCCAAAACCGGTATTTTTCATTCCGGCAAAGCCTTTTTCTTTTTTGCATTGCCGGGAGATATGCAGGCCATTATTCGAGAGCTGGAAAAATTTCCAGACCGACTTTAAATGGATGGAAGTGAGGGTGATGTACATGGGGCGAAATTACAAAAAGGGGATGAATCAGGCTAACATTGACCATGGACCATAGACCATAGACCATGGTTGGTAAGCGGTAATGCTTCGAAGCATATATAAAAGTCTAACTTTGAGTGACGAGGATAAAGAATTTAAACAAAATAAACAGCTGCTATGGAAAATTACATGCCTGCCCTGATCGTGCTTTTAGCCTTCCTTTTATTCTCCCGGCTGGTAAATGAAAAGGCCATCAAAAAACTTGAAATTGATAAAAAGGCCGCCTTGGTGGATATATTTTCGCAAAACCGCAGCTGGACCCTCGGTATCCTGATCGCCATTTTTGCTTTCTATTTTGTAAGCATAAACTACGAACTCCTTGATTTTTATTGGACCAATATCATTTATATCATCGTCCTGTTTATTTATATGGCTGCAATGGCGGTCTATGCTTTCAGAAAATTAAAAGAGCATGATTTTCCGGCAACCTATATCTCGTCCTATATCCTTTCCACCTTCCTCCGCTTTTTGGGATTGGGCTTGTTTTTGGTATTGTTGGGCGTGTGAGGGGAAAAAGGGATTATGGGTTACGGAATTAAAATAAAATCATTCATTGTCGTGTTAATTCTGATGTTAGGATGTGACAGCCCGACAAATCCTAAATCCGATACAACCATTCCGAATGATAGTTCCATCTCGGAGGTCGGCTCAGCGAAAGATAACAAAGTCCCGCAATCAGAATACGCCAGTACGGATGCACTATGGGGCTTTGATTCCAATGCCTTTAACCTGATAAAATTGAGACCTTTTAGAAATGACACGCTCACAGTGGAGTCGGTTGAAAAAATCATAAACACAACATGGCCTCGGGTTCAAATCAGGGTGCAAAAAAGGGCCAACGACACCTTATTCATTTCTATCCCGAACAGTGAAATACTAACGCAACAAATGGGCTCAACTGGAGCACATATTTTTATGGTCACCACAACATACTCCTTCACAGAAATTCAGGGAATTAAGTATGTTTCCTATGCTTTCAAGGTAGGAGACCATGCGAATCCGGGAATTTATAGTCGTGGGTCGTTTGATTGAGAAAAGATGGACCTACTATTCCGACTCTCCAATTTTATATTCGACGGCTACACCCTCACAGTCATTCCTCTCCTTCTTGGCTAACTCTTCCTGAAGTCGAATAGACTTTTTTTTAAGGATTATGGTCTTGTCAAATTAGTTTTTAGTTGCAGGCGCTTGCATCTATCTTCTTTCAACTATAATTTTCGTTTTTATCCTGTGTATGACGAAGATTTAGACACCATCTATTTCGGTAGTAGAAGTGGGCCTCATTGGTTTAACTTTTTGGTTTCAGTACTGTTCAAAGGAATATTTCCTCAAGTAATCTGGATTAAAATATTTTGAATATAGTTCCCGTATTGGTAACTTTTAGTATCTTTGTATTTGAAGATTGAAAAGTGAGAGTAATTGCTAAATCCACCTTAAGGACCTTTTGGTCAAAGCATGTCGATTGCGAACAACAATTGAAAGCCTGGTTTAATGAGATGGAAAAAACTGACTGGAATTCGATTAGCCAACTGAAAATAGAGTTTCCAAGTGCAAGTATTCTTCCTGAGAATCGCGTAGTATTCAACATTAAAGGAAACAAATATCGCCTCATCGTCAAATTCAATTTTGAATACGCGCTATGTTGGATCCGATTTATTGGAACGCATGCTGAATACGACAAAATAGATGCTAAAACAATATAGATTATGAATATCAAGCCGATTAGAAATGAAAAAGATTACCAAATGGCCTTAGCACGTTTGGAAGTCATCTTTGATGCAAAAAAAGGAACGGATACAGGTGATGAGCTTGAAATACTGGCAATACTCATCGATACCTACGAAAACGAACATTTTCCTATTGACATGCCTGATCCCATCGAAGCCATTAAATTTCGTATGGAACAAATGGGCATGAAGCAAAAGGATCTGGCTGAGGTGGTTGGATTTAAAAGCCGGGTCAGTGAGATCATGAATAAAAAAAGAAAATTAAGCCTCGACATGATCAGAAAAATAAATCAAACGCTCCATATCCCGACAGAGGTGCTCATTCAGAATTATTAATTAAATTTCCGCTCATACAGCACGAAACAACTCAAACCCAATCCTAATTCAGGAAAATTTGAAAGGAAATAGCCATCTTGATCAATTCGGAACCGCAGGACTTTTCCTCACCGCCCTGTTTTCCCCCTGCTGTTTCCCGCTGTTTGCTTTTGCAGCCTCTGCGGCCGGACTAGGTAGTTTTGAGCTTTTTGGCGGATGGACCATGTGGGTTTTTGAGGGAATGGTTCTTTTAGCCCTTGGCGGACTTTACCTCTCCTACCGCCGACACCGTTGCTTGTACCCGCTCCTTGTTGCCATTCCGGGCGGATTGCTCATTTTTTACGGTTATCATATTACTACGAGCGAGCATTGGGCTTATTTCCTTTATACCGGTATGTTCGGACTCCTGGCAGCAACAATCTGGAATTACCGCCGAAACAAACTTCATGGCCATTGTGCTACCTGTGAACCGGATAGCGCCAAATCCCCTGAACTGGAATCGACGATCACCTGCCCCAACTGCGGACATACAAAAACCGAAACCATGCCCAGCGATGCCTGTGTATACTTCTACGAATGCGAAAACTGCAAAGCCCAACTCAAACCTTTGAAAGGCGATTGCTGTGTCTTTTGCAGTTACGGAACGGTCAAGTGCCCGCCAATGCAGGATGGTAAAGGGTGTTGTTAAAGGCATGCTCCTCCTGGGTTTTATATCCACCCATATGGTCGGAGTTTGTTTTTAGTACCCTGATTTACACCTTCATTTTTGTGGTGTGTTATTTTATTGATCGAAAAAGGAGGATTGTCTGAATATTTCAAGCCCATCGCCTTCAAAACCACTGGAAATGCTTAATTTGAAGCAACACTTTCGAACCAAAACGACTCTATTAAAAGGTCAACAAGGCAAATCATGACGCTCAAATCAATCTTGTTCCTTTCTGTATTTTTTCTTTCCTGTGCCCAACGGCATTACCCTCCTCCCGATGTTGAGTGGTTTAAAAATTCTCCAACAATTGAAGATCTGAAAAAAGATAAACCGAACGTACAGCATGGGCCTGTGCAAATCAGGTTACAACTAGACGCCTATACGATCGATGGAAAAGAGCGCGGTGTAGATTCAGTATTTCTTTTGAATGTAGCCTACGAAACAGATTTTATTCAGGTTACAGAAGACTTTGGTTTCAAAATTTTTCATGCAGAAGTGATTGAATTTGAAAACCCTAAACATCTGGGAAGAGTGAGTTTCTTTTATTTTATAGATGCGAATTGGCACGTACTGAACAATTATAATCCATATGAAGAGTTAAAAATTTATGATGGCCATAACAATTCACATCCATATCCGGTTTACAGCATGTCGTCAACTGTTAAATATGATTTGGCTATGATAAATTAAAACATCTCTGAATTTTGCAGCATTGCTCTTAAATTTCATATCAGATTAGAATTAGGGTGAAAATAAGACTGACATATAAATTAACTCTCGTTTTCACGCTACTTATCCTTTTGGCAAGTTGTAATGCGACCAGACTCCGCCCTTGTTGTCGGATTAATCCGGGATATGGGGGATTTGACAGGTACAAAACCATCCGCCTCAAAGTCAATAACATTGACAATATGGCGAAATATGAAACGGAAAGGTATTTAATCCTCCTTGACAAAAGGACCGTGATTCAATCCTTGAAAAACAAAATAACGGATACGCTTGATTATGAAAAAACACTATCGAATATTATGGACACGCTTGACATAAGCGGGTTCAAATTCGAAAACAGATGGCATATAACCAAGGTCGTAGCCCAACATCTCGATCGCGGAAAAGCGATAATTATTGAAAAGGTAACAGGTCAACGATTAACAAAAATCAAAAGGAGAAAATATAATTATCAGATCGATCCTAAATCAGGCCGAGGTGGAATTGAATACAGCGACATCAAAAACAACAGTGTCTTTTTCGAGCTTACATATTGGATCTCATAGTCAAATAATGAGAAACCATTTACGGGAAATGGACTAATTTAGCCAACAGAATAACACCACATGAAGTTACTATCCGCTCATTTTCTCATTCTAACATTTTTTGTTTGTTCGGGATGTGACTCGAAGGAATACCAAAAGCAAATCAGGGGCACATTTGATGCAAATCACGGGTATTGCGGAGAGAAGATTGTTTTTGAAAACGACAGTGAATACGTTCACATTTATGGTTCCAACTATTCAAAAAAGTCAACCTATACCCTCCATAACGGTCATGTTTATTTAAAAGGATTTGAAGACAGGTGTGATTGGATTAAAGGAGGGTCAAGAATAAATGATGTAAAAAGTTCCACCAGTGATTATACTTTTCGAGGCGACGAACTAAGTATCGGTATATATGAGATGGGGTTTACGCGTGTGGAAGAAAATTGAGGAACCTTGAACCCCCTGCTTAGAGAAAATAATTAATTTAGAGATTCTTTTTAAAAAGATTATCGGTATTATCATGAGGTTAATGATTCTAATTTTAATCCTAACATTACCATCCACATTCAGATGGAATGAAAATGGCGTTTCATGTGCAAGCCTGGACACTAAGACATCGTCTCCCAATTTATCCCAAGTGACAACCGATACCTTTCACTACTTTTCAATTCACGACACAAGCGTTAAACCTTATTGCCTTCCAGACAATTTTAGGAAACCGGAAAAATGGGTCGAGAAAGAAAATTCAAGAATTGAGTACGAATTATACGGCGGCGTTTATAATGACACTTTTGACCTTCAGGACGCACTTGAGGTAATTGATAGTGCCAGGAACTTTGAAACAATTTGCTCGGCCAAGAGCTGGTGTCTGAAAAATTATCAAACTGTATTCCCTCATTTGGTTACCAGGCTTTCCATTAAACAAAAAGTCGGGCTTGAAAATACTGCCGACTTAATTATTATGGATAGGATTGGCACTGGGGAATTAGAATTTTATGGGCATGGTGGTGCGATTGAAGAAGATATTTTTACCATTGCCGGAAGGGTGTCGTGGATTCTAAACGAATTGACAGGAGAAAATTTTGCGGTTGTTCATGGTAATATGTCAGAAAGACAGGCGCAGGATTTTAAAAAATTATGGCTGGCCTACATAAATCAATTGAAACATTAAACAAACAACTCGCAAAGCTCTAGACGTAAATACAATCATTCAAAATGTACCTACTCTACAGTCTCTCAGATTTAATTTTCAGCGGCTACACCCTCACGGCAATTCCTCTCCTGCTTGCCTATCTGTTAATAAAAACAAAAAGACCCATGCTTTCAAAAGTTATGGTCTGGTCAAATTGGATACTTGTTGTAGGCTCCTGCGTCTATCTGGCTTCCACGTTGATTTACATTATTATCTTGTTGGATGCCGGAGATAAGGCAGCTATCTACATCGATAGGCTAATTGGGCCTTATTGGTTTGGCTTTTGGGGGTTTGTATTGTTAAAAGGTATCCTTCCACAGGTGCTCTGGATCAAAAAATTCAGAAACGCGATTTGGATCATGCCGGTAATGCTTCCGTTTATCCTGGTTGATGATTATTCCGAATTCCTAATAAGACTGATTCTTAATCTAAACCGCGACTACCTGCCTTCCTCCTGGGTTTTATATCCTCCCAAATTGTCGGAGTTTGTTTTTAGTACCCTGATTTATAGCTTCATCCTAGTGGTGTGTTATTTTATTGATAGAAAAAAGAAGACTACCTAATGGATGAAAATATTTCCGGCTCAGGATCAACTATTTTTCAACTGCGGACAAAACTTTATCCAACTACGGACAAAATATTTTTCAACTAAGGAAAATATATTCTTCAACTAAGAAAAACTTTTTGACAAACCCAGGATGACACTTCGAGACCAGAAGGAAAATTTTTGATCCTGGCTTAGGATTGTTTTTGCTCTGAATAAATACCTAATTTAGTTCTGAATTACAGAAAGAATGTCTGTAACGATTTAAATTTCAACACCATGAAAAGTATAAAAAGAAATCTAACCTCCGGGGTACTTATTGCATTAACAATCACCTTGTTTTCATTCGACCTACCAACAGGATGGTTCATTGCCGGTGGTGATCCGGGAAGTTATGATATGGGCATCGACAAAGGATCGGGGCAAGATGGAAAAAATGCTGCAACCATAAAATCAACAGCCAAAAAAATAAAAGGATTCGGTACCCTGATGCAAAACTGCAAACCGGACAATTACCTTGGCAAAAGGGTTCGTATGTCGGGTCTGGTCAAAACAAAAGACGTTTCCGACTGGGCTGGACTTTGGTTTCGTATCGATCAAAAAGGCACGAATGAATCCCTCGGTTTTGATAATATGCACGATGGAAAAACCGACCGTTCGATCAAAGGAACTACGGATTGGACCCGTTATGAAATTGTGTTGGATGTACCGCTCCACTCCTCTAATCTCGCCTATGGCGCATTACTCGTTGGCACTGGACAAATTTGGTTTGATGATATGAAATTTGAAGTGGTTGATACTTCTGTTCCGACAACAGGAAAAGATCAGGACGACTATATGCCGAAGAAAGAACCTGTTAATCTTGATTTTGAAGATTAGTTTCCTCTGGGTAAATAAATTTATTAAGCATGCTACTCCCCCTGTTTGGATTTATTTTCGGGATAATTGTCAGTTCAACTGTCGCAGCCATCGTGCTTTATCTTCACCCTCGCTGGCAGGTTAACTTCAGAAATATCGGAATTTTTGTGATCGGTTCTTTTGCGGGAGCTATAATCTCCGGATTCATATTTACCCTCCTCATCGCAAATGAATCCGGTCAACTCGAAAGCACGTTTCAGATAATAAGCTTTTTTGTATCTTTAATTCTTGGTACAACCCTTGGGGGAACATTAGCTACCGTAATAAGTCACAAGCTTGGATTCAATAAGTTGGGAAGATTTGATGCGTAAAACCCAAGATGTTCCGTTTTCAGAAGGTAATCTCAAAATAGCCTTAAGATCATTATCCAATTGGTGTGACGGAAAACTACTTTTCAATAACACAAAAGATTGTTTGGAATTCTATCATGGCACTTTGAATGCCCTTTCCAATTACGCTACTCAAAATAACAACACACTCTTCCTGCTAGTTTCGAAAAATTTGCCAGAAATAGCTGATGATGAAATTGTCAAAATCGTTGCCGAAACAAATGGTTCCCGGTCCAATACACTGGGAGGCGGAGGAGAATTTGGCGTGGCATTCCTTGCGATTTCAAGCATTCTCGCTACCGCACTCGGGTTGAGCGAATTGGCAAAAAAACGACGCTTAAAACGACGTCTGAAAGACCTCAAATCTGAACTCGATAAAATTATTTCTGTCATGGAAAATCCTGAACTAGCGGAATTGTATTTGAGGTCAAAGGAATAAAAAGACCACCCTTTCGAGTGGCTCTTTTCGCTCCCTATAACTGAGAATCCGTTTGCCTATGCTTCGGCATGTAACCCAGAACCCAGTCGGGGCAAGCACAAGGCATTGCCCCGACAGGGACTCTGCTATGAGACTTATTACCATAGCGCGAAAAATGAGACATAGGATAGTAAGCCGGCTTTTCGTTTGTCTCAAGTCTCACCCTCTCACCCTCTCACCATCCTTCTAAAACTCCAGCTTATAAGCAAGTACCGGAATAAGCGGCGCCTGTGTCCATGTTTTCATCGAAAGCGTCTTAGTATCGAAATACCTGCCCCCCACATTCGCACGATTCGTTGAATTTTGGACATCCAAAGTCAAAGTGCCAGAGCTGCGTTTGAAATTGCGTTTTAAACTTACTCCCAGGTCCAGACGGAAATAGGCGGGGTTCTGGTCGCAGTAGGCATTCTGGAAATCATAGACAGCCTGTTTGCGTTGGATGCTCTGCTCGAGCATGACGGGCATATTGCGCATGCCGCCGCTGTAGATCGCTTTTACGTTCCAACCGAAAATCCTGTTTTTTCTCTTTTCTCCGAGGTTGTATTCCTTTCCGGTGGTCAAAGAGAAATTGTGGTTGGTATTAAAGCGGGTATCGTGCCAGCTTCCATCCACGGCGCTGTAACGCGATTCAAACACGCTGGCTGAGAACAACATGTAGAAGTCTTTATACAAAAAGCGCTCGAGGGTAAATTCCAATCCGAAATTTTCGCCTTTGCCTTCGTTGACCAGTGCAAAATCGGTATAGCCGTCGCGGTTGTTTAAAACGCTGAATTGGTAGTCGGCATCGATACTCACCGGGATCTCATAAAGATACTGGTAATAAGCCTCTACCCTGCCGCGCCAGTGTTTACCGAAGTTCCTGTCGTAGGCCAATACAAAATGATGGGCTTTCGACAAACCCAGGTCTTTATTCACCTCGCTGCTATTGCCCAATGAATCGGCTATGCGTGAAAAATAGATGCTGATGGGCTGCACCTGGCTATGTTTTCCATACCCAAAACTCAAACTGTTTTTGGAATCAAAGGCATAGTTAACCGACGCTCTTGGCTCTATCGAATACGTATTGTTCAGGGCCAGTCCGATCACATGCACCCCCCCCTGAAGGGTCAGGCGTGTGCTTAGCTTATGTTTCATTTGAGAATAGGCCTGGTACATAAAAGTATTCCCTTCATTTTCCTTCAGAGTGATGTTTTTGTTTAAACTGTCATCATACCAAACCTGGTCGGTTGTGAAATTTAATCGGCTAAAAATAACCCCCGTACGCAAACTGCTCCGTGAAGATAATTTCGAATTCAGGGTGCTGCTGATTGCCTGGCGGTTCTGCCAGATATCCTGCTCGTACCGGAACTCGGGTTTTAACTCATAATTCAGTTCGTCTTCCTGATACCCTACCCCGTTGGTAGAAATGACTACGGCTGTTTTCAGGAAGTTATTGCTGTTTAAATGGTAGATATGACTAAGGCCAAAGGCCCCGGTATTGGAATAGAAATTCCCATTGAACCGATTTCCACCTTTACTCCACAGACTGGTATCTTTATCGGCAGCAAACACCTGCGAACTGAGTCCGCCGAAACCGAAAAGAGAAAAAGAACCGGCCTTTTTTGTGGGAAGAAACACATGGTAGGACAAGTCCTGAAACGTGGTAACCCCCGGTCCGATATTCACCCCTATACTCGACAGGATCCCAAGTGTAGAATAGCGGTAGTTTACCAGATAAGAACCGGCATAGTCCTTTTTAAAGGGACCTTCCGCTGCCACATCAATACCCAAAACCCCTGCACGAAAGGTGTATTCGCGCTTTTGGTTATTTCCTTTACGCAGGCGGAGGTCAAAAACCCCGGAAAGGGCATTTCCATATTCGGCCCCAAATGCTCCGGTAGAAAAATCGGAATTGCTCAAAAGTTGAGAACTCAATATACTGATCCCTCCCCCAGATGCTCCCGGTTGGGTAAAGTGATTGGGACTTGGAATATCAATGCCTTCCATACGCCAAAGCAATCCTCCCGGGGCATTACCGCGTATGGATATGTTGTTATTTCCATCCTCTGTACTTACGACTCCTGCATAGGACTGGGCCATACGCAGAGGGTCATTCACGGCAGCGGCGAATTTTTGTGTTTCTTCCACGGAAAAAGTACGGGAGCTCACGGTGAGCATGTCGTTTTGGGGTTTTCTTTTGTCCACCTTCACGGTTACCACGGTTTCATTCCCAATAATCACTTTTTCTTCCATACCGACTTGCAGGACAAGCTCTTTTCCTACTGCGAGGGTAAGGTTTTCCATCGTAACGGTTTCATAACCTACGCTGCTGAATTGAAGTCCCACTTTACCGACCGGAACATTTTCCAGTATAAAATTACCATCCAGATCGCTCATGGTCCCGATGATGGGATCGGTACCCATCAATACCACAGTTACACCATAGATAGGTGTTTGGGATACTTTATCGATAATGGTTCCGCGAATGGATTGTGTCATGACCTGGGCATGCACGCTTTGAAAAAGAAAAAAGGAGAGAATTAAGGCTTTCAGGTAAACACTACGTTTTAAGTTCATTACTGTGTCGTTATTTGTTGTTTGGTATGTGACACACAGAAACGGAACTCCCCTACCTGTTTTTTTAAATTTTTTATTTTTTTAGAAAAACCGCAGCGCCACCTTAGCTCCCATCCAGGATTGGATGCGGTAAAAACTGCTGTTTCCCAATGGCTCGTTCATAAATACAGCCCGATGGATGGGGTTAAAACTTTCCGTAAAATCAGGATGGTTGACATCGACAAAAAAGGCATTCAGGGTAATTCCCGCAGCGATGGATACTTTTTTGGCCAGATAAAAATCCATACCCATATAAAGCTGCGACAAGGTGCTCAGCCGGTAAGAAGGGGCTCCTTTTGCAATACTACTTGCCGTAAGATCGATATCAAAAAAGGAACGGCGCATAGGGAAGCTGGTTCCGATCCCATACCCGACAAACCAAAGCGGGTCAGCACTGCTGCGTGGGTCGATGCCCATTTGGATAATATTATGAAACTTATGCCCTCCGGTTCGTAAAGCAGTACGGGTATAAAAAAGTTCATCGGCACCGATCTCCCATTTGTGGTAGCCGTGTTTGGAATAGCTGAGCAAACCGATCTGCAGTCCGCTTACACTGTCGGCAATATTTATAAGTCCAATTTGGTGTCCGTAAACCTTGGATGCCCCGTTTACGATCCCGGCAACTTGAAATCCATGGATCTCCTCGGCTGCATTCCAGATTCCTGCTACCTGAACACCATTAAGGCGTGAAGCATGAACATTAAATATGCCCGCTGCCTGCGCACCATACAGCGTGGAATCGCTGATATTAAAGATGCCAGCGACCTGAGCACCATGAATATGTCCGGTGGAAACATTAAAAATACCGGCAGCCTGTGCCCCGACGATATTTCCATCCGTTACATTAAAAATTCCGGCAGCCTGAACCCCGAGGGTATTGCCTCCGGATACGTTAAATATGCCGGCGCCCTGAAAGCCTGTGGTATTTCCTTCAAGGACATTAAATATACCGGCAGCTTGGGCCCCAAGGACATTTCCCTCGGTAACATTAAAAATACCAGCGCCCTGGAATCCTGTCACATTGCCCCCTACCGCATTAAAAATTCCGCCCCCCTGGAAATAGCTGACATCCCCTTCATCCAGGTTAAAAATGCCCCCGACTTCCGCTTTTCTTACACCTTTTGTGTAGCCTCCGATCAGGTTCAGGGAATAATCATTCACCACGCTTCCTCCTAAAAATCCATTGGTGCCTATTCCCGGGACGAATGAAAACTGGAATTTTCTAAGGAAGGTATCATTGATATTTTCGGCATTAAAACGCAATTGTTCGCTGAGCATGCCACGGATCCGCTTATAATCCTGTTTTACTTCGTCTTTCCAATTGGGTACGTTCGTGTCAATAACTGCAATAGAATCACCCGTTTGGATGCTATCTGCTCCAATTGTGTCAACTAAAACCACAGGGATTTCTATGCGCTTTGGTTTCAGGCGCAATTCGACCGACTGAAATCCTTCCCGTTGGATAAAATACGCGGTATCCTGGTAGTCCTGTTTTTTGACCATCAGGAAGAGCGCATTTGAATTTTCACCCAGTTCGATCTCAAAATGGCCGTTCACATCGCTCACAGTTGAATAAAACGAGAGGGTATCATAAATACTAACTCCATTCAGGTAAGTTCCGTTTCCATCATCCAACACATAACCACTGATCCGTATCTTTTGAAATTTGGGTTCCGGGACCGGGGGTTTTTTGCTGGGATGCAGGATGATATAATTTCCTTTGGCTTTATAATCCACCCAACCTTTAAAAATGCGGTCGAGGATAAAACGCACCGGTTTGTTTTCATAGACGGCTTCAACCATTTTTTCATCCTGGATTTGTTCGGGATTGTAGGAAAAACTCAGATGGGCCTTTTTTTCAATTTCCTGCAGGACTTCTTTCACCCTGCTTTGTTTGTTGCTCAGGGTCACGCGTCGTTCGAGCGGGTTTTGCGCCGATACAGCCGTGGTTCCCAATAAAAATAAAACCATTAAAACCTGCAGGAGGTGCAGGGACCTTTTACTTACATCCATTGCCTTTTAGTGTGATTACGTTGTCATTTTCATTGATCTGAAGCTGAAGCGTAAGTGCAAGGATCTCGAGAATGTCGGGAAGCGACTCGTTCTGGAAATTGACATTGATCCGGCAATTGGCGAGGGAAGGATTTTCGAGGACGATCTCCTTTTGGAAATGAAGGCTCAACTGCGCGCTTACAATGTCGAGGGTTTGTCCCTGGAAATCGAAACTTCCAAATTCGTTGCGGCTTTCTTCTTTTTCGGTATGGAAGGACTGGTCGGAACGCAGGTAATAAGCCTCCTGATCCGGCATCAGCTCAACACCCTTTTGCGTGGCGGTGCTAAACTGAACCTTTCCTTCATACACCGCAACAAAAACCGTGTCGTTACCCGGACGAGCATCCACAAGGAATTCTGTTCCCAGGTCTTTGATCTGAACCTCTCCTGAGTGCAGGATAAAAGGGTTGCTTTCGTTGTGTTCCACCGAAAATTTTCCTTTTCCTTCGATCGCATACTCCCTGGAACCTGGTTTTTCTGACAGGGCCAATAAGCGTGCACCGGGTTCAAGAATAACCCTGGAACTGTCGGGCAAAGTAAATTCGACCGGAACTTCCGCAGCCGCATATTCCTTCACAGGAACAGCATCCTTTCTGAATACGAATAAATAGGCCACCAATGCGATAAGGATCAGGGAGGCAGCGATAGACAAGTTCTTCCATGTTCCGATATGGAAATTCCCGCCAGTCCGTTTTGCACTGGCCGGAGCAATTTTGTTCCATGCCTTGTCGGTATCGAAAATTTTTGGTTCCCGGATACTCGCACTGGCAAAAAACACAAATTCCATATCGCGGAAAAAGTCCTCGTTAGCCGCATCGGCATCGCGCCATTCCTGCAACTCGATCTCCTCCAGGGTAGTGATCGACCCGGAAAAATAGCGGGCGATCAGGGCGTCGATATGTTCGTTGTGATTGGTCATGAACGAAAGCCCTCGGATAGATAAAGAAGAATTAAAGGAAGATAATCGGCCAATGCCACACGCAAAAGGCGCAGGGCTTTACCCATTTGTTTTTCGATCGCTTTGACAGAAACACCCTGTTGTTCAGCGATCTCGGCATAACTCAGCCCCTCATAGCGGCTCATCTCAAAGGCTTCCCGGCATTTATCCGGCAAGGCTTCCACAGCTTTGCGAATTTCGCGGGTAAGTTCTTTGGAGATGACCTGCTGGGCGGTATGCTCCACGACAGGACTTTCCATCGCCATCACTTGATCGCGGTGTTCGTTCCGTACCTTTTGGTGGCGAATACGGTTTAAGCTCGCATTGTTCACCGCACGGTACAGATAAGCCTGCAGCGTCGTGTTGATGCTGATCTGCTCCCTCTTGTTCCAAATTGTGACGAATACCTGTTGCACTGTTTCTTCAGCTTCGTCGGGGTCTTTCAGAAAGGTACATGCATAATTGCACAGGGCCTGGTAATAGGTGCGGAACACTTTTTCGTATTCACGCACATCTCCCTGGCGGATGCGCTCAAATTGCAGGTTTTCAGGATGCACGGGGCAAATATATCACCTTGCATCGAAAAGACTTTCCGACTTTGATGAATAACACTTCAGGTTTGAGGTACCCTACTTATGATGGAAAATATTCCGGAAGGAAGCTCGCGAGATTTGGGGAGCGAGGGAGCGGGACTTCGTCCGGAGCGGGGGAGCGGGGGAGCGGGGACGAGAGTACATTAAAAATTCATCTACTGCTTTACAGTGTAATTCTTCAGGAACCAGGTTGGTCCATTCTGCAAGGTAAATTGAATTTTCCCGATATTCCTGGCATAAAGGACTTCGGAATAGGGATATAAATGGTTTGAGCTATTGGTATAGGAGCATCGAATTACATCCTTATAATTTCGACCGAACAATACTGTATCCGCAACCAACACCGTGATGGTTCCTGTTGGACCTGCTTTAGCAAAAGTTGAATCCGGATTATATGTCACTATATATTGGGTATTACCATTCATATCCGAATAAATTACATCAAAAGTCCCTGACAGTGGCGTATTAAAACGCGAATTTTCTATCCGGGTTTTAGAATCGTATTCCTTTTCAGGGCTTGAATACCTCTGGAATGCTGAGATGTAATCTTCATAACAGTATGGCTGGCTGATATCCGGATTCATTGCAGTATTATTTTGGGTAGAAAAGGAACTTTGACTGATCTGATATAAATCCAACTTATCCGAATCATTTGCATTCGCATAGGTCCAGGTCGAGCCAAAATCAAAATAAAAATAGTTCCTTAGGATTTGTGGAATAAAGACCGTTCTATCGGGTGTGCATGGAATTTCCTCTGCTTTATCATCCGAACAGGCTTGCAGCAAAAAAAGCCCACCGCATATAGCGCTCAATTGAAAAAATTTAAACAATCCCGGGGTTCTCATGATTAAAGGTCCTGAAGGTCAAGTCGGAAAATCTGCGGTTTACTTCACCGTATGAACAATCGGAGCATATCCCCTTTCCTGCCCAACCATCTTTAAGTTATCAAGGATCACTCTGTCGCCGGCGACAGGTTTGAAATTCGATTCAATATTTCGCATAACGGATGTGAAACCTTCTGTTCCTTTAAAATTCATCATAACAGCATCCCCTTCCTTTGGTAAGGAAACAAGTATTCCTTCAACTTCAATCACCCAATCACCCATTCTGAATTCAACGCTTTTCACCTTATTTTCCCAATCGGTGCTCATGGTTTCGGTTAATGCTTTTGTTATTTCCTCTCCTGCTTCATTTTCGAATACAATAAAAGGAACCGGTTGGGGATCTTTCTCAGCGACATGAAAACTGCTCAGAAAAAAAGTGACCAAACTAAGAGTGAATAGTGTTTTTAATGCTTTCATGCTTTTTGAGGAATGGGTTAACTATGTAAATGTCGGTAAAAAGTTTCAAAGGACCATGGACCATAGACCATGGTCCATAGCGGCTAACGCAAGAAACCCAAACCTCCGCATCTTTGTCTAAAAAATAAATTAATAACAAAGTCTCACCATCTTCTGTCTCACCATCTCACCATCTTTCATTAAACTTGCAGTCCTTTTTTATGGCAGACAAGATTAAAATAAGCTTACCCGACGGAAGTGTTCGGGAGTATGAAGCGGGTGCTTCGGCGATGGATATTGCCAAAAGCATCAGTGAGGGCCTGGCCAGGAATGTACTT
Organism: Bacteroidota bacterium; assembly: GCA_003531115.1. Lineage (GTDB taxonomy): Bacteria > Bacteroidota > Bacteroidia > UBA8524 > UBA8524 > UBA8524. The sequence goes on from DQHT01000014.1 coordinate 15,825, forward strand.
TCGGCCGAGGTGAATGGTGTAGTGGTGGATGCAAACCGCCCAATTACGACCGACTCGACGCTTCGTTTGCTTACGTGGAACGATAAAGAAGGAAAAGCCACCTTTTGGCACTCTTCAGCCCACCTTCTTGCAGAGGCATTGGAAGAACTGTATCCAGGCGTTAAGTTCGGTATCGGGCCTCCTATCGAACAGGGGTTTTATTATGATATCGACCTTGGAAATGGAAGCATTTCTGCCGAAGATTTCAAAAAAATAGAAGACAAAATGCTGGAGCTCGCCCGGAGAAACGTAAGTTTCGAACGGAAAGAAGTTTCAAAAAGTGACGCCATTGCCTATTTCACCGAAAAGGGTGATGAGTATAAAATTGAACTTTTGCAAGACCTGCAGGACGGGCAGATCACCTTCTATACCCAGGGAAATTTTACCGACCTGTGTAAAGGTCCGCATATTCCGGCTACGGGTGGCATCAAGGCCATCAAACTGATGAGCATTGCCGGAGCCTATTGGAGGGGCGATGAAAAGCGCAAGCAGATGACCCGGGTTTATGCGGTCACTTTCCCTAAAAAATCAGAACTGGATGAGTATCTGGTTATGATGGAGGAAGCCAAAAAACGCGATCATCGGAAAATAGGAAAAGAACTGGAGATTTTTGCCTTTGATGATGATGTAGGTCCGGGTTTGCCTTTGTGGTTACCAAACGGAGCTGCGATTATTGAAGCCCTCGAGACCTTTGCCAAAAAGACCGAAACAGAAGCGGGCTATGAGCGGGTTAAAACGCCACATATTGCCAAGGAAAGCATGTACCTGAAAAGCGGTCACCTGCCTTATTATGAAGACAGCATGTTCCCGGCCATGGTTATCGACAACGAGAAATATTACCTCAAGCCGATGAACTGTCCGCATCACCATAAAATTTTCGGGGCTACCCATAAATCATACAGAGACCTGCCCGCCCGTTATGCCGAGTATGGAACCTGTTACCGCTATGAGCAGAGTGGTGAGTTGTTCGGATTGATGCGGGTACGTTCTTTGCAGATGAACGATGCCCATATTTACTGTACCGAGGCTCAGTTTGCCGATGAATTCAAAAATGTCAATAACCTCTATCTGAAATATTTCGAAACCTTCAATATTGAAAAATATGTGATGCGCTTTTCGAAACATGACCCGAAAAAACTGGGACAGAAATACATTGATGCACCGGAAATGTGGATCAAAACCGAAAAAATGGTTCGGGATGTACTGGTAGCTTTGGGCGTAAATTTTGTGGAAGTTGAAGACGAAGCCGCCTTTTACGGACCCAAGATCGATATCCAGATCTACAGTGCCATAGGAAGGGAATTTACCCTGGCCACCAACCAGGTCGATTTTGCCCAGGCCCAGCGTTTTGACCTGACCTTTACCAATGAGAAGAATGAGAAGGAACATCCGCTCATTATTCACCGTGCCCCGTTAAGTACCCATGAAAGGTTTATCGGATTTTTACTAGAGCACTATGCCGGGAACCTTCCGGTATGGTTATGTCCGAAGCAGGTGGCCATTTTACCGCTCAGCGATAAGTACCAGGATTACGCTGAAAAACTTTTAAATATTCTAAAAAAACACGATATTCGCGGCCTTGTTGACGATAGAAGTGAATCTATCGGGAAAAAGATCCGTGATTCGGAACTGAAAAAAGTCCCGATAATGCTGATCGTTGGCGAGAATGAAGAAAAGAATAAGAGCGTTTCAGTCCGGGTTCATAAAGAAGGAGATAAGGGGAGCATGAGCCAGGAAGAATTCTTGAAATTTTTCAACACATTAATCGAAGAAAGGAAATAAACTAAACCTGTGAATAGGCCCAGAAGAGGACCCATAAGAAGAAACGAACCAGAACATCGGATCAACGACCGCATTAGAGCGCAGGAAGTTCGACTGGTTGGAACCGGTATTGAGCAAGGAGTATACTCCATTCAGGATGCAAGGCGACTTGCAGAAGAAAAAGGTCTGGACCTTGTAGAAATATCGCCCACTGCCGTTCCTCCTGTTTGTAAGATCACCGATTACGGTAAATTCTTGTACGAGCAGAAGAAGAAGCAGAAAGAAATGAAGGCCAATACCGTGAAAACGGTAATTAAAGAAATTCGTTTCGGCCCGAATACCGATGAACATGATGTTGAGTTTAAACTCAAACATGCCATCAAATTTTTAGAAGAAGGAGCCAAAGTAAGGGCTTACGTATTCTATAAAGGAAGAAGTATCATCTACAAAGAGCGCGGAGAAGTGCTTTTGTTGCAGTTTGCCGAACGTTTGCAAGACGTGGGTAAAGTAGAACAAATGCCGAAGATGGAAGGAAAGAAGATGTTTATGATGCTGGCGCCAAAACCAAAGAAATAAAAGTTTAACAGACATAGAAGTAGAGTTATGCCTAAAATGAAAACAGTTTCCGGAGCTAAAAAAAGATTTAAAGTTCTTTCATCCGGAAAGATTAAAATGAACAATGCGTTCAAAAACCATATCCTCACGAAAAAGACGACCAAGCAGAAGAGAAATCTGACGAACAGTGCTTACGTGAACGAAACCGATATGGGAAATGTGAAGCGTATGCTTTGCATCGGGAAATAATTTAATTTAAGTTTAACCTTGCCGACTGCAGCTAAGTCTCTTGTAACAATAGGGCGCACCGGCAAAAAATAACCATACAATGCCAAGATCAGTCAATCACGTTGCTTCTCGCAGGAGAAGAAAGAAAATGTTAACCCTTGCGAAGGGTTACTTCGGTACACGTAAAAACGTGTGGACCATTGCGAAAAATGCGATCGAAAAAGGTTTGCAATATGCTTACCGCGACCGTAAAACCAAAAAACGGAATTTCCGTGCGCTCTGGATCCAACGTATTAACGCGGGCGCCCGCCAGGAGGGAATCAGTTATTCCGTTCTTATGGGACAATTAAAAGCAAGCGGAATCGAGATCAACCGTAAGGTTCTTGCCGATTTGGCCATGAACCATCCCGAAGCTTTTAAAGCCGTGCTTAAGAAAGCAAAGAAGTAAGATTTACACTTTATTGAAGATCCCGGGTTCCATATGGAGTCCGGGATTTTTTTTGTCCGCGATGGCTGGTGCGCAGGGCTGGCGCCTGAGCAATTGACGCAAGGGCGGTAGAGTAGAGTGGTAGGAGCACCGTGGCGCCCCTACCTACCCCCTCATCAAACCGTACGTGCGGTTTTCCCGCATACGGCT
>DQHT01000080.1 GCA_003531115.1 Bacteroidota bacterium
TGTTGCTGCTTCATTAAAACATACGGAAAACTGGTCCTGGTTTCCATCTGCATCCTCCACCGTTACCCTGAAAATATCAAACTCCCTTTTGAAGTAAGTAGTAGCAGGCATCGAATCGATGCTACCGGTGCGCATGCTGTTTTTAAGCTGGATGGCTTGTCCGTATGCCGTAGCCTTTACCCAAAAACCCATAAAGGGAGGAATTTGCCGGATCGCGCCATATGCGCTTACACTGGAGTTATTGTAACTGTTCATGCCCGATTGATTCAGGCCGATCATTTGTCCTGTACCCTGGTCCCAGATGTGGATGGCCTTATAGGGAGTGCCAAAGTCGGCATCATTGATCAGGCTGTATACGCTCAGGTTACAGGGAAAATAGTTGGGGATCAGGTTCCATCCCTGTTGATCGGTGCTGTTGGCAGCAGTTGGCGGGTCAAAGGTGTTTCCGAGGGAAAATGTTTGGGTTCCGTCGTTGGGTGCACCACTTAGAGAAACGGTAGAGCTGAAATCAAAAAGTCCGGAACCGCTATTATCCAGGTAGATGGTATAGGCCTTGTTTTCATCATGTGAGCTGGCATTAGCTTGCATCCAACCCAAAGCATAGTTGCCTCCAAGGGGAGCTGTAGGACCATCAGCAGCGTCCCAATAATACACATTCCGTTCACCAGCCGGGCTATGGTCGCTGCACAGGGTATTCAATCCGCTTTCGAAATCATTGACCAAAGCAGCCACGGGCAGCGCAAACAGGCGCCAGCCGGTGCTCGTGCTGCCAATCGTTTTTTCAAACGTAATGGTACCGGAAACTGATCCTCCGCCATTGGGTGTGTTGCTGCCGTGCAATAAACTTCCCCCGTCGCCGATGGTAAGTAATCCGTTCGTCGTTAATGTTGTGCCTGTTGATACCTCAATCACCCCGTAGTGGGTAAAGGCAGTACCGTTGAGTGCTTGTGCCCCGCCGCTTTCAAAGCGCAGTGTCCCCAGGCCGGATGTTCCGTTGCCATCATTGACAAACGTTCCATGGATCGTTGCCGTTACACCACCACCAAGGGTAAGGACGAAACCTCTGGCTATCGTCAGGTTTTTGCAGGTAAAGGCGCCTGGTGTCGTATTGCTGGCAATAATGACATTGGAAGAACCTTTGGGACTGCCCGTCCAGCTTGTACCATTCCAGGTTATGCTTTGGGCATTGGCATGGATGGAAATGAGCAAAGCCGGAAAATAGAAAAGAAATACGAAAAGTGGCCGGTAATGGAGCACACGTTTTCCAGGGGAACATAGGATAGGTTGCATAGGATAGAGATGGGCTTTGCTTAAAAATTATTCAGGAAATATACCTGTCTCATGTAACATACCCCTTATAATGCTGAATTATTGATAATGATTTCCGCGCCAGTCCATAGACCATGGGCCATGGCTATCGGTTTGTTGGGCACATAGCGGGATCCGTATCTCGATTTAACAATAAATATGGTTTTCAAAAAGGCTTCGGCAGGTGAAAGCGTTCAGGGCTGAAGTTTACCCGCTGAAGCTCAAGAATGTCAAGAGCCACAACCACATACCCTCCTCGCTAATCCTCCACACAACGGATGCACAATCCATAATATTTGTATTCACCATTGTCTTCATAACTGCCATAGCCATTCCAAGCTAATTCCATGGAGCTTGCCCTATCCATATGATCACTGTTTTCGTCAGTTGCCCAAAAAATTGACCGGTAGGTTAACAGACTGAAACTCGCGTCTATTCCGCGTTTTCCACCCGGTAAGGCGGAGAATCCGCTTTCATTGGTGGCACCTGCATTTCCGCCATACCAATGTCCTTTTAATGTAGACTTCATTTTACTCCCGGCAATATCTCGTCCTCCAAGGTTGGTTGCCAGTATAAGCCAATCGTGGCCGGTAGGAACATGCCAGCCTTTCGGACAAATATTTCTGGGGTCAGTGGCAGCATACCAGTTATACATCTTACCGAACAAGGCATTCTTACTGCTATCGTGACTATAATAACACCAGGCCCCTGAATCAAGCAGATACCATTTCCAATTTTCCAGGATATAGGGCAGCGAATCACCGTTCGAATACCGGCTGGTTTTTAAATTTTCCGCCATCCAGTTCTGGGTCCCGATCTGAATGGTAGCGTAGCGGTTGTTGTCAATATCGACAAGCGTTCCGTATTCCAGATTTTTATTCAAAGGAGAGGTAGAATCAGTAGTCAGCTCCTTTTTACAGCTCAGGAAACCCGGAATGATCATTAACGTGAGTATGCCTAAAATTCTATTTTTCAAAATGAAGAATTATTATCGTTAAGCCGAAACATGACTGCAGCAAATAATCTCCAATTTAAGAAAAAAGCGGGACATTAAAATTTTCGACCGGCGATGCAGCGATAAAACGAATAATGCGGTCTTTTTTAAAATATTCTCCGTAATTTTACAAAATAAACGGGATTTATTCCACCCTGGAAGATCTTAATTGATCTCCTTGTTCTTTAAATATTTTATCCCGGATCAGCCCCGATCGACGTTCCCTTTCAACGTTCCCGATACGGTTGCGGTAAGCTTGGTTCTCTAAACGAAACTATTTATACAGGAAGAAATGCCGGTAGACTAGTTTTAAAATTTAGCGAATGAAACCGACCATGCTAATCCTGGTCTTCTTTTTCTTAGCGTGTGAAAAAGAAACCGTTCAACGAACACCAAAAGATGAGGTTTGTTTGGAAATCCAAGCTTCCTCCCCCGTCATCGTTTCCGGATTTATCGGGAAAACTGCCATCACCCGGGCAAGCTGTGCCTATATCGTCCGGGGAGATTCCGTCTATGTGGAAATACATGCTTCCACTCCCACTTACCTTACCATTAAATTGTTTAAAAACAATAAGTTAGTCGCCCAAAAAGGTAATAATTGTGCCTATACCTACTATCAGTTAAGGCAGAAGTTTTAAGGTTGGGAAGGTCTCTCCGATCAAAAATTTCCAATTATGTTATCCGCTCATTCAACCTGTGTTTCCATTTCACAAATCCGTCAACCAGTTCGGAAGTGATGCTGTTATGGTCAATCACGCTAAAAACGAGATCATCGTCGATATGATTTTGCCGGTAAGCTCTTTTGTATTGCTCCCGGCCGCTGTCCCTGATACTGTTGATGGATGCACCGATCCGTTTGTATTGAAGTTCGATGTCCTGTTCCGACTTACCCATGCTCCAAATGTAGGTGGCATGCGAGTTCAGTAGCTCCCACACAAAATGATTGTTTTCCTCTCCTTCAATAAAGAATAAAAAACCGAAATTGGGATACAGGGTAAACCTGAGTTTAAAACGCTCGGATTGTTTGCTTCCCGACAGATATTCAAGCTGTTTTCTGTTCCGGGTTTTGTGGTTTTCCAACAAAAACCTTAGTATGTCTTGTTCGTTCTGATCAAAAACATTTCCCTCCACATCCTCGCTATCCATCGTTCTGAAAATTTCTTCAGAAGTGAAGAGCGATTTATCTGTTTCCAGGATTTTAGGTGATTTGATCAATGCCATGGTGCGCTGGTATTTTACACTGTCGACCAAGGTGGCATTGATCATGGCAAATTGGGGGGAGCTCGCAAAAACTTCAGTGACCTCCCCATCTGCTAGTGTTACAGTTGCCAGGACCCTGAATTTTTTCGTTTTGAGTTTCCTGGCAAACCAGGATTTGATATGCTCAAACTCAGCCAGGACATGGTCATTTTTGATTTTGAACTCAACTTCTCCACCCACTTCCCGGATATATTTTTTAAAGGCCACATAGCCCAATTTGAAATAAACATCTTCCAAAGAAACTGAAAATTCAAGCCGGATTATTTTAGGGACCGGATATTCCATTCCCTCGAATTCAGGAGCTTGTGGCTCATCTACGCGGGATTCCGTTCCAGACAAAGTATCCCCAAAGGCAAATGCAGGAATCCTCACCAACTTCATTTCCTCCCTGAAAAAACGATCGGCATCTTGGTTTTCCAGTTGATCAAGCAACTTGCTTTTCTGGTAATTCGAAAGGTGCTGTTCCAATGAGGGCCAGTCAAACTTTTCAAAGGCAATACGCTCCACTTCACGGGTTGATTTTTGGCGCTTAAAGTTTTCAGTTTCTCTGGTGAAGTAATCCAGGACTTTCATTTTCCAGCACTTCGTTTCCGGGTTATATTCCAACAATTCAACTTTCCAGAAAATAGCTTCATGCGATCGAAACTGGCAATGTTCAAAAGGAATATTGGACTGTCGTATGGGAACAGTCAAGTGAGGACCCAGATGGATTTCCCGGTTATCAACCTTTATGATCAATTCGCTCAACATGGTTGCTCAAAAATACTATTTTCAAGAGTTTTTGTAACCTGTAATCCATGTGCAGAATGATCCTTGTGATTGAGGGGGACCATAGACTATGGACAAAGGAACGAATGGGATTTACGAGCCAAAAAATACCAAATAACCAGTAGTGTTTTGCGAAGGTTTGTACCGAGATTTGATTAAACCTAAAAAACCTGCATGATGAAACCTATCTACCTATTTCCCCTTTTCCTGGTCGCTTTGATCGTCCCGAGTTCGTGGCTTTACGGACAAAACAGCAAAATTGTTTATGGTAATTTTGTTTACCAAAACGAAGTATACCAGTACAAATGCGAGAAAAACAGCTCGGAAATTTACCAGTTCTCCATATCCACCCTTGAACCCGCCAGCCAATGGTCGGGTTTCAAAGTGGAAGATGTCGATTTCGCTCTCGATTATATTACTAAGACCTATCCTGCCAGGACTCCACAATCTGACTCCCTCGTGCGTGTTCTGGGCGCAATCAAGTCTGTTTTAAACCAACAAGCCGTCTGGACCGTGCAGGTATCCTATGTTGATTCTTTGATAAAGCAAGTAAAAGGTGTCGAGGAGAAGGACACTAATTGGCAGAAACTTGGCATATCCCCGCTTTTAGCCGCCTATAAAGGGTTTCTCACGACCAATAAAAGCAAAAACCAGTCGAAGGTGAAGATCACCTCGGGGTTAGAGGTGGAAGTATTCCGCACGAATTTCCGAAATGCCCTGGCCGAAGTAGCGGTAAGCGAAGAATTACCTTCAGTCGAAGAAGCCAATGACCTGGCCAACCAGGTTTATTACAGCATCCTGGCCCGCATTGAATTTACCGATGATGAACCAGTTACCGCACACGTCCTACTTAAAAAAAAGTATGTGGATGTGGTATTTATGGTGCCCGCCGTGCAACTCGACCCCAATAAGCCCAAACGTAAAATAAAGAAGGAAATAAGGAAAGGAACCGGCCATGAAACTTTGGTTCCGGTTACCGTTCGTTGTGAAATAACGCGGGTCAGCCTTGAATTTGACGAAGGAACGCTAAAAAACATCCTGATTGATGTGATCCCTTCCGTAAAGGAATACAATGACCAGTTTCAGAATACCACCATCCGGTTCAGGAACAATATGCCCATCAGCATTTCGAGCAAATTTGATCCGGATAAATTTAAAAAGCATCATATTCTTATATCGAATTCCAGGGAATTGCAGCAAAACCTGCTTGTGCTTGCCAGAACAAAATACCCTGGTTACAGGTTTAACGATTCACGAGTGAAAACCTATTCCGACAATCAGGCTAATATCGTTCTAAGTGAAATCCTGGATTTGCAGATCATTTTGGAAAATGACAAGGAGGATTATAGTCCTGCCAACTGCGTGGTAGAACTTACCCCAACAAAACCGGTAATGGAATTAAAAAAAGAGAAACGTTCTAAAATACTTACTGTAGTGGGGTTTACGGATTTTGTCGGATTAAACAGTGATAATCCGAACGGACTTGTTCAGTTTGAAGCGTACAAACGTATAAATATAAGTACCCTGAATATTAAAGGATTTTTCGGGATACAATTATTGAAACAAGGAGCGAGTTACACTGGTTTTTTAAACTATTTACGCCCCCGTTTCGCCTGGAACAAGATCGAAGAAAACAACAAGTACTTGTATTTTAATGCTTCTCAAATAGATTCCACGCGAACCCTCGATTCCGGTCAGTTAGCCTTTAAATACAACCCTCTCAAGGTATTTCAATACCGTATATTCAGCTTACAGCTTGACTTGAATTTATTTACCTGGAACCTACCGAATAAAAAACTAGGATTTGGTGTAAATGCTTTTGTCAACTATGGAAACACGCTGATCGCCGACTCGCTCAGCTTTGAAAATGGTAATTTTTCCAATCTCGGCACCCGCAACACCAGGAATATGGGAACGGCTATGACCGGCCTTGATTTGTATTGCGATATTAAATCCGACAGTCGCTACGGCTTTAGTGCAGGATGGAATCCGGGCTATATTAAAGTTTGGGAACACAATTTCCTACCCGACCCACGCTACCGGCGCCTGATCATGCGGTATTACGTCAATGCCTTCATCAAAACCAACGACAACTCCAAGCTCTTTTTCCGCTTTTCGGTTCAACATACCCATAAGGATTACCGGAATCATTATTACCAGGCCCAACTAGGGTATATTATCGATATTTTCAGCAGCTCGGGCAGTGCAGGGAATCATGTTACGACTCCCCCGAGACCTTAGACCATGGATGACAGACCATGGACGATAGACCATGGACCATGGCTGGTTTGGAGGTGAACGAATCCCGGTCCCTGAGCAGGCAAACGAATATGTATATTTTGTAAAAACTCAACGCCGTGTCGAAGGGCGGGGTTTGGGCGCTGCTTTGGCTGAATATTGGGGATCATGACCGGAATTGCCTCTAACTCTGGTGGGTTGCGATTCGGTAACGAATCGCCACTGCTACATCGGAACAACAAAAATCCAGCATTCCGAAATCCTTGTGGGGTTTTTCCGTTTGCTAAAATTTCGTTTAAGGATTTCGGTCTTTGCGGGGGCGGTGCATTATTTCTATAAACATGTGACCCCAATGGGGTCAGGTGCCGGGTAGACCGACGCTTATTGAACTGCTCAGGTAATCCAGCGTCCTTCGCTAAGGCCTCATGCCCGCTTTCCGGTCCGGAGAAAGGCGGTGAGTGATGGCTTAGCCCCCTCCTTTACCTTCTTCAAACAAAACGCAATGAGCCGCCTGTACGTATCCAGATCATCCAAAGTGTTCAGGTTTGCAACGTAATCCAAAGCACCGTCATAGTCCTTATTCTCGATCTTGGTGAAAAATTCCTGCATATAAACATTCGGGTCAATATTATTAATGACGTCAAGAGTATTCGTATCGAGCTGCTGATAAGTGAGCAAGGAAGCCATTAAAAAATCAATAAGCGCCTGGTTATAATTTTCAGTGACCATAAACATTTGTCCGCGGTGGTAGGGGTAAATAGGATTTAGTGAATCCAATTCAAAACACCGTGTGTAGTGCAGTATAGCCGATGAGAAACATCGTTTTTCAGCGAAATGATGTGCATGGTCCAGATGGCTTTGCAGGAGCTCGGTCGAATCAAAATAAGGCTCTTCACAATCAGTTTGTTCTACGATCCGAACGTCCTTCGTAATCGTTCCCATGCCAAAAAAACCCTTGTTTATACGCACCTGCACACTATCCACCTTGAAGCATTTTTCCATCGTTACTTCAATATTATTCCCTCCCATCCTGAAGTCCACGTTAACATAGAACTTACTGTCTACCCAGTTGGCACTCCAGAGCCTGATGCTCTCATATTCTCCTTCTCTGGCTAAACTCCGGTTCAGGTAAAAGGTCAAAAACACGAGCGTATAAATGAACAAAACAGTTGATCCAATCCCATAATATCTGAACCTACGGTTCATCAGAAAAACCAGAAGCGCGATAAACACGATCGGAAAGATGATTAGGTTCTCGATAGCATATGGGTTATCCGTAGCCCGCATGAGCGGTATCGTTTGATCCACATAAAGTAAAAAGGCCAGTGCGATCATGAACACATTTAGTAAAACAATTCCTGCTACGACCAGTACTTTTTTCATTTTTTGATGGATCCGGGGCTTGGAACAAATATAGGGTTAGACGATGAACCATGGACCATGGCTGGTTTGGATGAGAACGAATCCCGGTCCCTGAGCAGGCAAACGAATATGTAAATTTTGTAAAAACTCAACGCCGTGTCGAAGGACTCGCCCCCTGCGGGGTCCCGGTTTTCTCGGGGTGCGCATTTTCTATAAATAGGTGACCCCGTTGGGGTCAATATCCAAGTTCCAAATTCCAAGAGCTTGAAGTTCAGTCCGACCGGTATCGGTTTTTTAATGAATCGGAAAACATCACTTTTAACAATTGAATGGAACTTGCCAGATACATACTCTGGATGATCGCGGCAAGGGCCAAAACAAACAAGAAATAAAAACCTATCATTAATGAAAAAAAGAGTGCAATTGCCAAAAGGACCATAGACCTTTTAAAAAAACGGAGCTCGTAGGAAAACTCAATTTTATCGCCAATACCTTTGGAAATATGGATAATGCCTGAATCTACAGCCATACGAAAATGAGCATGAAAAGGCTTGATCCAAATCGAATAATACAATTGATTCTCGAATTGAACCTGATTTCCGGCTACATGACACGTGCTTTTGAATTCAGTCTCGAGCGTCTTGCCGATCTGAGCAGGCAGCCTGGACAAAGCCAATTCATCTGCAGGATAGATGGTGTGTATGGTGTTTGAATATTTAAAAAGGTCCTTGAATGCATTTATTAATCTCGAAAAGAATTCCATTCACTTTTTTCCTCTTACTTTCTGGAATCAACCAGATCCCTTAACTGAATAAAGGGGATTAGTGAATCCGCCTCGTCCTCATCCAAAACTTCCCAGTCGATTTGCCCAATACCGTAGCTCACATCCTGTTCACCCAATAAGCTGTCTAATAGCCTGAATACCGCACCCTGGTAAAGCTTATTATCTTCAAAATTGCGAATATTCAACTGAATATCCAGTTGATCTTCGGAATCATCGTATTGAAAAAAGATGTCGTCATAACCCAGTTTAATGCCACCATAATCCAGGTCGAAATGGTCCTGGTTCAGCCTTTGTTTAAAGGCGGTAATTTCCCACCTGTCAAATTCAGGCGCAGCATCAACCAACTTTTGCACTTCAGGAAAAAATGCCTTCACCCCATTGGCCGAAACAACCAACTCGATCTTACCCGGCATAAAGCCAAATTCAAAATCCAGTTCCGGGTGTATTTCCCGTATATGAGAATCCAAAACGGCAAACATGGGTTTGTCATGTCGATCGCCCTGAAGCTTATTAAACATGACTTCTTCAAAACCTTCAAACCATTCCCAGAAGGCTTGGTATTTTGATTTTCTGTTAAATAAATTTTTGAACATAGGAAACCTCATTACGCAGGTAAGGCAAGTTAGAATAATTTTTTTTACTTAACTCCCACTTGTCTTCGCTCCTCCGCTCCTCTGCGTAGCAGACCGCTCCCATCGCTTTCAGCACTAAACTAAAAAAGACAGCCACAGGCTGCCTTTTTTAGTTTAGTGCTGAAGAGGGGACTCGAACCCCTACATCCTTGCGAATACTACGCCCTGAACGTAGCGCGTCTACCAATTCCGCCACTTCAGCGTCAGGGGCAGCAAAAATAGTTTTTTAACGGCTATTTCAAAAGAGGGAAAAGAAAATCTTATTCAACCACCAAAAACGGACCTACCGACAACCTGTTGCTCTCATGTCCGGCAGCGTCGATGACCCACACCGAGTAGGTTACCTCCTCCTGGGTGCCGCTGCCGGTAATAACCGTGTTGGGTATGGAAAAATGCAGCTCGCCCTCTATACCCACCGCTGCTCCTCCGGGAACCAGGTCCTGGATGCGGTACTTATACACCAGGCCAATGCGGGTGTCTTCTACAAACAGGTTCTTGACATTCGGGTCGTTGCTGCCCAGATCGCCATCGCCGTCTTTGTAGTAGATCACAAAATAGATAGAATCAACATTCTCCTTGATCACCGCAGGACCGGCCTGTTCCAGATCGATAGAAGGGACATTGCTAATGGGGGCATCATCCGGTTGGCACGAAACGGCAAACAACAGCAACACGAGCAGAATGGGATACAGTTTGTTCATTTGACGATAAAAGCGAAAAGGTCTTTGTAATAGAATGGCGAAGCGTTCTGGGGAAATTCCGCAGAACTGCTGTGGTGCTCATCCTGGCAATAAAAGCGGAAATATACGGTCTTATTGGGCTGAAATTGCGAAGAATTCAGCGACACGATGATATAATCCTGGATCAGGTAAATCGCGGGCTTCACCGTGGCACCGGAAAAGTCGTCTTTATCATAGGAAAATTTAAACTGCAGGTTTTTGAGTTTATTGGTCACCGTGCTGTCGTCTTTGACCTGAACCCCAAGCGTAAAGTTGATGCCCGGTGGAACGATAAATGGCGCAGGGAATCGCCCGTCAAAAAGGGTATCCAGCCTTTTGTTCAAGGAGTCCAGGGCAAATCGATTGATAACCTGGGGCTGCAAATTGGGATAAACAGCTACATTACCGGCTACGTCTTTGCATCCGCCATTGATCCAGGCTTTGATATTGTTCAATTGTGTTTCGCTCAGGGGATCAGCATACAGGGGCATTCTCCCCAAAACGGGATCATCGGTGGTTAATCGTTCGATCAGCCAGGATTTGTCGACATCATACGGCAAAACCCGGTAGGTAAAGCTGTTCTGCGCATCATTTTTCACCACGGGATGATAAACCAGGTTTTGATAGGCACTTTCTATACTCCTGAAATCGGGTTCAAAACTTCCGTCATGGCATAAGGGAACGGCACAACGTACCGAAAAGATCTGCTTGTGCAGGCCGGCAAAGGAAGTCGGGTCCAGACTGTCCTTATTCGTATTGTTGTTCGTATTGTCTTGTCCGGCAAAGGGATCGGGCTGCTCGTCGGGTACTTCCTTGTAACAGGCCGCCAGCACCAGTAAAAAACCAAAAATGAGGATTCCTTTTTTCATACAAATGCCTCCTGTAAAAATTGTCCGGGTAAAGTCACTTCAAGCTCCGTATCAAAGCCAAGCACTTTGGCAATGGTCGGCACGATATCAATGCTTTCTCCATAAACCGTGTTCACAACCTTATTCTGCTGCACCACTCCGGATGGACCGAGCACCATACCAAACAACTCGCGCGACATGGCGTCGTCTGTGGTATGGTCGAGTCCTCCCCTGCCATTCTGGTCTTTGATGCTGTTGGCAGTCCCGTTCCTTCCGATTTCGGGAGCAATGATCAATACGGTATCATTGGCCATTCCTGGTGTGTTTTGTATCGTATTCCAGAGGTGGTTTACAGCCCAGTCGGCCCGGCGCAGGTTATCGCAGTAGTTGGTAAAATTATTGTGGCACACGTCCACCCCAAACATATTCACTACCATCAGCTCCGGCTTAAATTCCTGCATCACTTTCTCGGCATAAAACACATTGCGCATATCGCCATTCATCACACCCGGAGCGAGTCCCCATGGGTTGGTATGCTGTCCAGCAGCCAGTTCCTGGAACATCTTATCCATAAAAGCCATGATCTTTACCTGATCTTCTGCAGGGTTGCTGATGCCTGAACCGGAGGCAGATCCGCTTCCTTTAAATCCTCCGTTCAAAAAGGTCTTCATCTTTTCCAGCTCCAACTGGGTAGCGGCATTGTGCTGCAAGGGATTCCCAAATGCCTGATAGCCCGGTCCGCTAAAAAAACTGGTGGGCGATAACTGGTTGGCGCCATAGAGGGGGCCATATCCCGGGTAGGTGGAATAGTTGAGGATGGGATACAACTCATTGGTATGCGAGATCCACCAGGCATTGAGGGCCGATTTATCCGGCGTGCTGTGTTTGCGGTACAGCTCGAACAGGGTTGGAAAAGGCGGACGCTCCAATAAACTGAGGCTATTGTCGGTATAACGCCCGGTTAGCGCGGTGGTATGTCCGTTATAGTGACCGGATGGTCCGTTCAGGTAGCGAAACTGCTTAAAGAGGGTACCACTGCCCTGCAGGGCGGCATTGACCGGCGCGGGCAGGTTGGCAATGCTATTGGCAATATCGGGGGTGATGCTTTCGTTTCCGTTGAGCAGACCGCGCATCAGGTTCCCTTCGGCCTTTTGCACCGATTCCAGGTTGCGTATCCCTCCGGCAAAGAGGCAAAACACCACATGGTTCACCATACGGGCCCCACTGGCGGCAAAAAGGCGACCGGTAGGCAGGATATAGGGCATACCGAGCACACCGGCAGCGGTAAGGGCGGTATTGCGGATAAAATCTCTTCTTTTCATGGTTCAGGATCAATAATGGCGGTACTCTTCCGCACTCATGAGAGCATAATAAATATCTTCAGGCAGCAACTGGGAATTGGCTTTGATGCTGTTTCCAAAATACCAGCGTTCCATTTCATTGGCTTCCCTTACAAAAAAGCGTTCAAAGGTCGCATCAATAAAGGCATCCGGATCGTTTTGCATGTCTTGTTGGGTGGATTTGATGATGCCGGGCTTCACCAGCAGGTTTCGGATGATCAGGTCAATGACCAGGGCCTTATCTCCTACCGAGTTGTATCCGGCCAGCAATGCATTGAGTTCCTGCACACTGATCTGTTGTCCGAAGAGGTCGGAATAGGCGATGGATACAAATTGCAGATCGGATTTCAGGTTGTTTTTTTGTCCGCTCTGACTCACATAAACCGGGTCGATGGCATAGACATTTTCTATTTCCTTCTTGCAGGAGCTGAGCAGGAGCAAAAGGATGAAAGTACTGAGTAGCGTTTTCATTGTTTGAAATAAAGATCAGAACTTAAAAAATAGCGTTGAATGGCGCCCAGGTCGTGGTTTTGCAAGTATGGAAGGGCAAGCAAAAGGACTTCATCCTGGGTAGCTTTGCGAAAGAGGAACTGGTTGGCCACGGCATGTACCTGCCCCTCGGCATAACTCTCCGAGTTAAAAAAGATCTGGATAAAATCGGCCTTCCCGGCACCTGTTTCCAGGAAGATGCTGCTGTTGGCTCCATCTACCATGGTTTTTCCATTGTTCAACTCCTGGCCTGAGGGGTAGCGGTCTAAAAAATGCTGGAACATGGAAACCACAAAATTTTCAGTGCCCATATTGATCTGGTCATAATAGGGATTGTCGATATAGCGCCGGTGCAGCTCCACCACGTCAATGCTGTCCTGCATAAAATGTACGGAGGCCAGGATCAGTTTTTCCATACGCACCTTATTCTCCTCCAGGAGTGGCTTGATAAAATTCAGACTGGTATCCTGCAACTGGAGAAGCAGCAGCTGATAATCGCGGATCATGATGGCGCTGTCTATCCCCTGGATCAGATCGAGTTTAGCCCGGTAGGCTACGTTGATGCGGTATTCGGCTGTATTTTGGATCTGGTCAATGAGTTGCTCCCTCGCTGCTTTGCTGGCAGGATCAGCCACAAAAAGCGCCTGGGCGGCCAGAAATTCGGCATCGAGGGCCTTTCTGCCCACAAGGCCGATATAGATACGGTTAATATAATTGTCGATGGTGAGCTGGCTGATGGAAGAATCGGCAGGGGCCTGATTCCCGTCTATCACCCTGATCTCTTCCTTGGTGCAGGAGAGCATCAGCAAGGCCATAGCCAGTAAAAGGAGGATTCGGTTCATGGGGATTAAGATTTGGTTTCAGCCAAAAGGTTTAACCGAAGTTATAAAAAAAAATAATTAACCGGCCAGCACCTCGCGGAGGATCTCATGGCTCTGCAAATCGCGAAAATGGTCGAAATGCAGGCGGTAGTAGCGCAATATGCCATCCAGCAGGTTTCTTCTTTCTATGGATGGAATGCTGAGCTGGCACGATTCTTCAAAAGGTTTGTTCAGCAACGAAAATACCCATTGGCTCTCTTTGGGGCTGAGATGATGCGGACCCACAGCATTCGTTCCCACAAAACAGCCCTCGGCCAGGTCAAGGCAGTCACCTTCCCGGTAATCCATATCCGGAAAAAATCCGAGGTAGCGGGTAAGTTGCAGGCAGAAATAATGGGGATAAAGCTGCAATCCGCTTTTTTGCAGGTCGAGGATCTGCAGGCTCCCGGAAAGGAAATCGAAGAGGTCGGTGTTTTTTTCTTCTTCGCGTATGGATCGGTTCAGCAACTCGGAAATAAAAAGGGTAATGCTGCGTTTAACCGGTTCCACATGCAATTCAAAAAGAACCGGATCGCATTTCAACTCACGCAGGTTTTGCAAGCTGCTGTTTTGGCGCAGGGTAAAAACCATTTCCAGCAAATTCAGGGGCATAAGGTGCGATGGACGAATGGCTCCCTTCTGGGTTCTGGCTCCTTTGATCAAAAAGGAAAGTAGTCCGGCTTCCCGGGTATAGATGCGCGCGATCAGGCTGGTATCGCCGTATTTTAAAGTATGAAAGACTATTCCCTTGCTTGAAAGCAACATCAGTTTACGATCAGTAGCTTGCTCACAAAGGTATCGCTTCCATCCTGATTGCCGGTAAAAATGAGGTAGACCCCGCTCGATGCCTTTCGTCCATCGAAACTTTTCCCGTTCCAGGTGGCAGTACCTCCATTGGCGCGGGTTTCATAGATCAAATTGCCTGAAATATCGGTGATCTTCACAAAGGCGTCAACCGGCAATCCGCTCACGCTGATATCGCCCTCAAAACCCGGACGTACCGGATTGGGATACACCTTCACTTCGCCATGGGTCTCTCCGCCAACGCTGGAGCCTGTTCCCAGCGACATGATTCCCTTGGAGGTGGCGATAAACAGCTCCCCTGTTGTTTCCACCATACCCAGTTCCCTGATCTCGTTCGAAAATAAAGGCGAGTTTGCTTCATTATAATGGGCAAGGATCTCTTGTCCATCCGGGGAAACCAGCCACAATCCTGAGCGGGAAGCGATCCATTTGCGGTTGCCCCCATCTACATAAATGGCATAAATGGTTTCCTCACCCAAAAGATACCCTGCATCATCTCCTTTCCCTACCACAATTTGGCGGGCATCACTCGGGTTATTGCCCGTAATATTGGAGGGGGTATAAAAAACGGTAAGCCCCTTGTCGGTACCCACCCAAACCTGTCCGTTGCGGTCCAGAGCCANNCAGAGCCATGCAGTTTACCTTATTGTCCGGCAAATTTCCGCTGCCTGCTGATGAGGAAAGGAGCTTTCCGGATGGAAGGGGGTCGTCGCTTTTATCAAAAGGGGTATTTTTATCGTTATAGACGAGTATACCGGGATTACCGGTTTGTCCATCCGTAAATCGCAGCCACTTTTGTCCGCTGCGGTCAATAAGCAGGTCCAAAACCTTGCTGGCTGCCGCATTGATATTCGGAAAACTGTCCCATACCCCACCCGGCGATTTTACCCAAAGCGGACTGGTTGATTCAAAGTTGGCTACCCAGAGGTTTCTGTTCCCGTCGATGGCCAGGCCGGTAATATTTTTGGTGATCCCCAACTGCAGCGGACTCGTCGTTTCATCATAAAATTCCAGAACCTGATTGCCCCGAAGGCGCACAATTCCCTGTTCGAGAGCCGCTACCCACAAGTCGCCATTGGTAGGGTCAACAGCCAGGGCATGGATATCGTACATGGTATCGATATAGGGGATACCATCGGCTACCGAGCTGGTCCAATGGCCTTCGGTATACGTATAAAATCCGTTATACGAATAGGTTACTCCCCCATTTGCCTGCAAGGTTCCTCCACCGATATAGATGGAATTTCCATACGAATCCATTTTGCCACTCCCACTGGCATAGGGACCCGATGGGGAGAGAAATTCGAGGTTGCCATTAGGGAAAAGCTGGATAATTCCATATCCAAAAGAGGCATACAACCACTCGCCATTGCGCCGTAAACTGGCCTTACTTCCCTGCAGTGGGAAAAAGCCAATGGGATTTTCATGCAAAAGAAAAACGCCCGAATCGGTGGTCATATACACCTCACCCTCACGGGTCTTGAGCTTACGAAATGTTTTGTTGCTCAATACAGTTTCGAACTGGAGCCCGTCATACACCCGCACCAGACTATCATGCCAGAGGTATAATTCGCCGTTATGCTGAACCATGGAATGATAATCGCCAGTTTCCACCAAGGTCCATTCGTTTGCATTGATATTGATACCAACAGCAGGCAGCGGGGCCCGGAACAAACCGTGGTCGGTCGCTGCGTACACAAATCCCTGAAACACTTCGGTGCTGCGTACATTATTGATGAGGTCGCTTTTAAAATCGGCCGAAGACTCGCGTTTTGAGATATTATAGACCAGGATACCAAAACCTGCCGAAAAGAAAGCATAATCGCTATAAAACGATACCTGGCTGATCTCTTTGGAGCCATTTACACTGGCATTCAACAGATCGGGCACATTGTAAACACTTCCATCAGGTAACAAAAGATCGATATTCGAATTCTGGTAGGCAATGACCATGGTTTTGAGCGAATCGTAATGAGCCGCATAGCTGAGTCCTACCTCGGTGAATTTTTCGATCTTCGACAAAGCCTGGGTTTCTTTATTGATCAGGTTATAGCGGCAAAATCCGCTTTTTGTCCAGGCATATACGTAGGGTTCTGCGATAAAGAGGTCAAGGGGGTCGTTCTGGCTAAGATGCGCTTTCCATTGTCCGGGCGCGATGTTCTGCGCATCCAGCGATGTAACAAAGGCAAAAAGCAGGCAGAGTAGAAATATCCTTTTTAACATATGATGTACAAGTATACGGCAATATACAGGGAACGAAAAAAATTGCGCGGAGGTATAGTCCGTCATTTTATTTTGAAATGCTTACTTTTGCCCCCCATTAATGACCATGTGGGTTAAACTATCCTCCTTCATCCTTCGTTACCGCATCCCTGTTGGCCTTTCCCTGCTGGCCCTCACCGCTTTAATGGCGTTTCTGGCTACAAAAACAGAGATGGCCTATGAGTTACAAAAGGTCATTCCGGATGATGATCCGGCCAATATTGTCTACGAGGATTTCAAGTCGACCTTCGGGGAAGATGGCTCGGTGATGGTGGTTGGGGTGGAAACCGACAAACTCTTTGATCTGGAATTTTTCCGCGACTGGTACATCTTTACAGAGCGCATCGATTCATTGGAAAATGTAGAAAAACTCATCTCCATCACCAAACTTTACGACCTGAAAAAGAACGATTCGCTCTNNTATTCGCTCTACAAGTTCCAGGTCGTTCCCTTGCTGTCGGGCGAACCGAAATCGCAGGAAGAAGTTGATTCCATACGCACCAAAATAAACAACCTGCCTTTTTATAAATATTCCCTCTACAACCCGGACAAAAACGCCACTTTCCTGGCCGTTACCATGGATCAGGAAGGGGTGAACTCGCACAGAAGGGTCGAGATCGTTGAATCCATCGAAAAATTCGGCGCCGAGTTAAGTGAAAAACACGGCATCGAGATCCATTATTCCGGGGTTCCGTATATCCGCACTGCCAATACGCGTAAACTCTCGAAAGAGCTGGCCCTCTTCACTTTCCTTTCTGTCGTCATCACCGGCCTGTTCCTGCTGATCTTTTTCAAGTCCCTGCAGATCGTGGTTACCTCCCTGATCCTGGTTATCATTTCGCTGATCTTCAATATCGGAAGCATGTATGTGCTCGGCTATAAGATCGGGATATTAACGGCCCTGATACCGCCATTGATCGTGGTTATTGCCATTCAGAACTGTGTATACCTGCTGAATGTATACCATCTCGAATTCCGCAACCATGGCAATAAAATACTGGCATTGAGCCGCACCATTGCCAAGATCGGACTGGCCTCTCTCCTCACCAATGCCACTACGGCCATCGGGTTCGGAGTATTCAGTTTTACGGGAAGTAATTTGCTGGATGAATTCGGGCGCCTGGCTTCGCTGAGCATCATGATCGTGTATGTGTTGTGTATCCTGCTGCTGCCGATCATCTACAGCTTTTTGCCCCCTCCTACCACCAAACAACTCAAACACCTCGACCGCAGGAGTTTGAGCGGGGTACTGAAATTTGTTAACCGCATTGTATTCCATCACCGCAACTGGGTGTATGGAGTAACCATAGGCATCGTTCTGGTTTCGTTGGTCGGCGCTTTTCAGGTACGTTCATTCGGGTATATTCTCGATGGAATATCGCATAAGGACAAGATCTATAAAGACCTGAAATTTTTCGAAAACAATTTCGACGGACTATTTCCTTTTGAGATATGGATAGATACCAAGGAGCCCGGCAATGTAAAAGACCTGGCCACACTCACCAAGATCGAGACACTGAGCAAGGAGCTCAACAAGTACGATGAACTGAGCAAACCCCTGGCGGTTACTGAGATCCTGAAGTTTATGAACCAGGCCTATTATGACGGAAATCCTCGGCGTTATCTCTTGCCTAACCCTCTGGATATGGGCCGGATCCTGGCGTATATGCCCCAGGAAACCGACAAAAAGAACAGCCAGTTGATCTCCTCCATGATCGACAGCAACTACCAGATCACCCGTATGAGCATGCAGATCTCGGATGTGGGAACAGTTCGGAATAAAGAGATCACCCAAGAGGTACGGAATAAGATCGATTCGATATTCCCGAAAGAAGACTATGAAGTGCATGTAACAGGAAAAAGTGTGATCCATGTTAAGGGCAACTCCTACCTGATCAAAAATGCCTTGCAGGGATTGGCGTATTCCTTTATCATTATCAGTGTATTGATGGGCCTCCTGTTCACTTCCTACCGCATGATCCTCATTGCCTTATTGCCCAATTTGGTTCCCCTGTTCATGACCCTGGGCATAATGGGATTTGTGGGTATTTCCATGAAAGAATCAACCATCCTGATCTTCAGTGTGGCCTTTGGTATCGTGGTGGACCTCA
The DNA here is from genome assembly GCA_003531115.1 of Bacteroidota bacterium. GTDB lineage: Bacteria > Bacteroidota > Bacteroidia > UBA8524 > UBA8524 > UBA8524. The sequence continues at coordinate 18,780 of DQHT01000080.1, forward strand.
CCATTCACTACCTGGCCAAGTACAGGATGGAGCTGAAAAAATACAACTGGAACATCACCAAGGCGGTAGAAGCTTCCATCGAACATTCCGGGTTTAGTATGATCTATACTACGGTCATCCTCTTTTTTGGCTTTATTATTTTTGCATTCTCCTCCTTTGAAGGTACTGTTTATCTGGGTGTATTAACTTCCCTCTGCCTGGCCTTCGGACTCCTTACCAACCTGTTCCTTTTGCCGAGTTTGTTGTTGCGTATGGAAAAAAGGATGACCAAAAAGGCCATGACGGAGAGCATTTTACAACTGGAAGAAGAAGAAGAAGTATAAAATGGGCGTGTATAAAGAATATGGGAAGCTGGATTTCCCTTCCTTTGAGAGAGAGATTTTAGCGTGGTGGAAAGAAGAGAAGATCTTCGAAAAAAGCCTGTCGATACGTGAAGGAGCCCCGGCTTATGTGTTTTATGAAGGACCTCCTTCGGCCAATGGTTTGCCCGGCATTCACCATGTCATGGCCCGGGCCATCAAGGATATTTTTTGCCGCTACAAAACACAAAAAGGATTTCGGGTAGATCGTAAAGGCGGCTGGGATACCCACGGCTTGCCCGTTGAGCTGCAGGTCGAGAAAAAATTGGGCATCACCAAAGACGATATTGGTACCAGCATTTCGGTTGAAGAGTATAACCGCATTTGCCGCGAAGATGTGATGAAATACAAGGATATCTGGGATGACCTCACCGAAAAAATGGGCTATTGGGTCGACCTGGAGCATCCTTATGTCACTTACGAAAACGACTATATCGAAACCCTGTGGTTTCTGCTCAAACGCCTTTACGACAAAGGTTTTCTCTATAAAGGCTATACCATTCAGCCCTACTCTCCCGCTGCGGGTACCGGACTCAGCTCGCATGAACTCAACCAGCCGGGTACCTATCGGGATATTAAAGACACGACCCTGGTTGCCCAGTTTGCAGTAAAAGTTAGTCCGGTTGCGGAGTCGGTTTTAGGGAAGGATCTGGCAAATACCTATTTCCTGGCATGGACCACCACCCCATGGACCCTCCCGTCGAATACGGCGCTGGCCGTTGGCAAAAAGATCAGGTATGCGCTGGTAGCCACTTTTAATCAATACACTGGACAAGCCATCCAAGTGATCTTAGCACAAGACCTTCTGGGAAAATATTTCAGCGAGGATGCCGATATGGAGCATTACAGCACCGGGGATAAAAAACTTCCCTTTAAAGTGCTCAAAACCATTAAAGGCGAAGAACTACTCGGCATCCCTTATGAGCAGCTCCTGCCCTATGCTCAGCCGACTGATGGCGATGCATTCCGCGTTATAGCGGGTGATTTTGTGACCACAGAAGACGGTACCGGTATCGTGCATANNACCCTGGTTGATAAACGCGGTCGTTTTGTTGAGGCGGTGAGCGACTTTGCCAATGAATTTGTGAAGGAGCAATACCTGAGCGAGGCAGAAATGGAACGCGAAAAGCAGAAACAAGGAAGAGACAAATACCTTTCTGTAGATGAACGCATTTCCATCAAACTCAAAACAGAAAACAAGGCCTTTAAGGTTGAAAAATACGAACACAGCTACCCAC